>NZ_JAWLBP010000018.1:0-33704 GCF_041687595.1 Guyparkeria sp.
CTGATCGCCCCGATCGCGATGGAAGAAGGTCTGCGCTTCGCTGTACGCGAAGGCGGCCGTACCGTCGGCGCCGGCGTCGTTTCCAAGATCATCGAGTAAACTGATATGGCAGGACAAACGATTCGCATCCGTCTGAAGAGCTTCGATCACCGCCTGATCGACCGTTCGACGGCGGAGATTGTCGAGACCGCGCGCCGCAGTGGCGCCCGGATCAAAGGCCCGATCCCGCTGCCGACCCGCAAGGAGCGGTACACCGTGCTGACCTCTCCGCACGTCAACAAGGACGCGCGGGACCAGTACGAGATCCGCACCCACAAGCGTGTACTCGATATCGTCGACCCGACCGACAAGACGGTCGACCTGTTGATGCAGCTTGACCTGGCCGCCGGCGTTGATGTTCAGATCCGTCTGAACTGATTCGTCCCGGCAACAGAACGCGCCGACCCAAAGGGCTTTTGGGTCGGCGCGTTTTCTGTTATAGTGCCGCGCTCTGTTCAGCCCGATGCGCCGAAATAGGACGCGTCGGGCTGGTTTTTTCCGGCGATCCGGTCAATCGAAATCGGCGTCGAAAGGCAAAAACGAGGAAATAACAATGGCTTTAGGTGTTGTCGGTCGCAAGGTCGGCATGACCCGAGTGTTTGACGATTCCGGCGTCTCCACGCCGGTGACCGTCATCGAGGTCGAGCCGAACCGCGTGACTCAGAAGAAGGTTGACGATGTCGACGGGTACACCGCGCTGCAGGTGACCGTTGGCGAGCGCCGTCCGAACCGCGTGACCAAGCCGATGGCCGGGCACTTTGCCAAGGCCTCGGTAGCGGCCGGCCGTGCCGTCCGCGAATTCCGCGTCGACGAGTCCGCTCTGGGCGAATACGAAACCGGAAGCGAGATCACCGTGGAAATCTTCAACGAGGTTCCGGCGGTCGACGTCACGGGCACCAGCAAGGGCAAGGGCTTTGCCGGTACCGTCAAGCGTCACAACTTCCGTACCCAGGATGCTACCCACGGTAACTCCCTGTCGCACCGCGTACCGGGTTCCATCGGTCAGAACCAGACCCCGGGTCGGGTGTTCCCCGGCAAGAAGATGGCGGGTCACATGGGTGACGAACGTGTCTCCGCGCTGAACCTCAAGGTGGTTCGCGTTGACGTCGAGAACGGCCTGCTGCTCGTCAAGGGTGCAGTGCCGGGCGCAACCGGCGGCGATGTGCTGGTTCGTCCCTCGGTCAAGAACAAAGCGTGAGGTCGGCAGGTATGGATATCCAAGTGAAAAACGGTTCCGCGCTGAACGTCTCCGAGCAGGTTTTCGGCCGTGAATACAACGAGGCGCTGGTTCACCAGGCAGTCGTTGCCTTCCTCGCGGGTGGCCGTGCAGGCACCAAGCGTCAGCTGAGCCGCTCCGAAGTCTCCGGCGGCAACACCAAGCCCTGGCGCCAGAAGGGCACCGGTCGTGCGCGTGCCGGCACCACTCGTGGGCCGATCTGGCGCACCGGTGGCGTGACCTTCGCCGCCCGTCCGCGTGACTTCTCCCAGAAGATGAATCGCAAGGCCTACCGTGCCGCCATGCGCTCGATCTTCTCCGAGTTGCTGCGCCAGGAACGCCTGGTCGTGGTCGAGTCGCTGTCCGTTGATGCGCCGAAGACCAAGCAGGTCGTCAAGGCGCTGACAGACATCGGCATGGACTCGGGCAAGCGCCTGATCGTCACCGAGGCGATGGACGAGGCGTTGCTGCTGGGTTCGCGCAACGTAGTCGAGCTGGGTTACCGCACGGCGGGTACGGTCGACCCGGTCAGCCTGGTCGATGCCGATCACGTCATCATCACCCAGGGCGCCCTGAAGATGGTTGAGGAGTGGCTGTCATGAATTCGGAAAAGCTTTACGACATCCTGCGCGCGCCGATGGTCACCGAGAAGACCGCGCGCGCCGGTGAGTTCAATCAATACGTTTTCCAGGTCGCCACCTCGGCAACCAAGCCGGAGATCAAGGCCGCCGTCGAGCAGGTGTTCGAGGTGAGCGTTGAAGCGGTCCAGGTCGCCAACCAGCGCGGCAAGGTGCGTCGCTTCCGCGGCATGCCGGGTCGTCGGGCCGACTGGAAGAAGGCCTACGTGACGCTGGCCGAAGGTCAGACCATCGACTTCGGCGCGGCCGGCTAAACCAAGGGGATCAGTCTCATGGCATTGAAAGTTGCAAAACCGACTTCACCTGGCCGCCGTGGCGTCGTCGAGGTGGATCGCTCCGGACTGCACAAGGGTCCGGCGTACGCTCCTCTCCTCGAGAAGAAGCATGGTACCGGTGGCCGGAACAACGCTGGCCGCATCACTACCCGTCACAAGGGCGGTGGTCACAAGCAGCACTACCGGATCGTCGACTTCAAGCGCAACAAGGACGGCGTTCCGGCCGTGGTCGAGCGTATCGAACACGATCCGAACCGCTCTGCCCACATCGCGCTGCTGAAGTACGCCGACGGCGAGCGTCGCTACATCATCGCCCCGCGCGGCATCGAGGTCGGTCAGCAGATCGTCTCGGGCGTCGAGGCGCCGATCAAGCCGGGTAACGCGTTGCCGCTGTACTCCATTCCGGTCGGTACCACGATTCACGCGATCGAGCTCAAGCCGGGCAAGGGCGCCCAGCTGGCGCGCAGCGCCGGCGGTGCCGTCCAGCTCGTGGCTCGTGAAGGTTCCTACGCCACGATCCGCCTGCGTTCGGGCGAGATGCGCAAGGTGCTCGCCGAGTGCCGCGCGACCGTGGGCGAGGTCTCCAACCAGGAGCACAGCCTGCGTCAGCTCGGCAAGGCCGGTGCGAAACGCTGGCGCGGCGTTCGTCCCACCGTTCGCGGTGTGGTCATGAACCCCGTCGATCACCCGCACGGTGGTGGTGAAGGTCGCACTTCCGGTGGCCGTCATCCGGTCACTCCGTGGGGCGTGCCGACCAAGGGTTACAAGACGCGTACGAACAAGCGTACCGACAAGTACATCGTTCGTCGTCGCAACAAGAAATAAGTCAATTTAAGAGGGGTTCAAGGTGCCACGTTCACTCAAGAAAGGTCCCTTCGTGGACTACCACCTGATGAAGAAAGTGGAAGAGGCCGCGGCCGCCAACAGCCGTCGGCCCATAAAGACCTGGTCGCGCCGCTCGATGATCCTGCCCGACATGATCGGGCTGACCATCGCGGTGCACAACGGTCGTCAGCACGTTCCGGTGCTGATCAACGAGAACATGGTCGGTCAGAAGCTCGGTGAGTACGCGCCCACGCGCACCTACCGTGGTCACGCCGCCGACAAGAAAGCCAAGCGCTAAGGAGGCTCCGTGATGCAAGCACAAGCACTACACCGGTTTGCGCGGATCTCCCCGCAGAAGGCGCGGCTCGTGGCCGACCAGGTGCGTGGCGTCAACGTCGCCAACGCGCTTGAGACGCTGCAGTTCTCGACCAAGAAGGGTGCCGCGATCGTCCGCAAGGTCGTCGAGTCGGCGATCGCCAACGCCGAGAACAACGAGGGCGCCGACGTCGATCGTCTGTGCATCTCCGAGATCATGGTCGACGAAGGTCCGACCCTGAAGCGGTTCCGGGCGCGAGCGAAGGGCCGCGGTGTGCGGATCCTCAAGCGGACCAGCCACATCAAAGTCGTCGTCAGCGAGCGGTAAGGAGCAGACATGGGTCACAAAGTACATCCGGTAGGTTTCCGGCTTGGGATCTCCTCCGACTGGAGCTCTCGCTGGTACGCCGATAACAAGAATTTTTCCGACCACCTCGAGCAGGATGTTCGGACACGCAAGTACATCCGCGAGCGTCTGAAGGACGCGTCGGTCTCCCGCGTGCAGATCGAGCGACCGGCCCGTTCGGCCGCAGTCACGATCCACACGGCCCGTCCGGGTATCGTGATTGGCCGCAAGGGTGAGGATATCGAGCGCCTGCGCACCGAGATCGCCCCGATGCTGGGCCTGGAGCGCAGCGCGGTGAAGGTCTCCGTGGAAGAGATCCGCAAGCCGGAGCTGGACGCCCAGCTGGTGGCCGAGTCCATCGCCCAGCAGCTTGAGCGCCGTGTCATGTTCCGTCGTGCCATGAAGCGTGCGGTACAGACCACGATGCGCCTGGGCGCCGGTGGCGTGAAGGTGAACGTGGCCGGTCGTCTCGGCGGCGCCGAGATCGCGCGGACCGAGTGGTACCGCGAAGGTCGCGTTCCGCTGCACACCCTGCGTGCGGATATCGATTACGGCGTGGCAGAGGCCCGGACCACCTACGGCATCATCGGTGTCAAGGTCTGGATTTTCAAAGGCGAGGTGTTCGGTGTGCCGGGCAGCGACGACGGCAAGTCGGCCGCCTGATCAACGAATTGAAGTGGAGCTTTGAAAAATGCTGCTGCCAAAACGTACAAAATTCCGCAAGCAGTTCAAGGGCAAGAACCGTGGCGTGGCCAACAACGGCAACAAGGTCAGCTTCGGCGAGTTCGGCCTGAAGACGCTTGAACGCGGAAACATTACTTCCCGTCAGATCGAGGCTGGCCGTCGTGCCATCTCTCGTCACGTGAAGCGGGGCGGTAAGATCTGGATTCGGATCTTCCCGGACACCCCGATTACCCAGAAGCCCCTGGAAGTCCGTATGGGTAAGGGCAAGGGCAGCGTCGAGCACTGGGTTGCCAAGGTGCAGCCCGGCAAGATGCTGTATGAAATCGAGGGGGTCAGCGAGGACATCGCGCGCGAGGCTTTCGAGCGCGCCGCCGCCAAGCTGCCCGTGAAGACCACGTTCGTAACACGGTTGGTGATGTGATGAAGGCGACAGAATTGCGAGAGAAATCCGTCGACGAGCTGCGCGAAGAGCTGGTGGCCGTCAAGCGCGAGCAATTCAACCTGCGCATGCAGCACGCCACGGGGCAGGAGTCGAAGACTCACCTGGCCCGGGAAGCGCGTCGCAACGTTGCTCGTATCAAGACCGTGATTGCGGAAAAGGAGCGTGCCTGAGATGACGACGGTATCCGAAGAGAAGAATGTGCGAACCCGTGAAGGGGTCGTAGTCAGCGACAAGGGCGACAAGTCCATCACGGTTGCGGTTGAGCGTCGCGTTCAGCACCCGCTGTATGGCAAGTACATGACGCGCACCACCAAGTTGCGCGTGCATGACGAGGAGAACACCTGCCGCCAGGGCGACCGCGTTGAAGTTCGCGAAACGCGGCCGATCTCCAAGAACAAGAGCTGGACCCTCGTCCGCGTCATCGAGCGCTCTGCTGAGTAAGGAGTTTTGTCATGATTCAGATGCAAACAGTGCTGAATTCGGCAGATAACAGTGGCGCGCGCAAGGTCCAGTGCATCAAGGTGCTGGGTGGCTCGCATCGCCGTTACGCCGAGATCGGTGACGTGATCAAGGTGTCCGTGAAGGACGCCATTCCGCGTGGCCGAGTGAAGAAGGGCGAGGTCTACAACGCTGTTGTGGTTCGCACCGCCAAGGGTGTCCGTCGTCCGGATGGCTCCCTGATCCGTTTCGACGGCAACGCAGCGGTGCTGCTGAACGCCCAGCTTCAGCCGATCGGTACCCGGATTTTTGGCCCGGTCACCCGTGAGCTGCGTGGCGATAAGTTCATGAAGATCGTTTCGCTTGCGCCAGAAGTGATTTAAGAGGGGGTCGAGATGCGTAAGATTCGCCAGGGTGACGACGTCGTAGTCGTTGCCGGAAAAGACAAGGGTCGCCGCGGCAACGTGCTTCGTGTGGTCGAGAACGGTGCCCGGGTTGTGGTCGAGGGCGTGCACATGGTGAAGAAGCACCAGAAGCCCAACCCGATGATCGGGCGCACCGGCGGCATCATCGAGATGGAAAAACCCATTGATATCTCGAATGTGATGCTGTTTAATCCGGCCTCCGAAAAGGGCGACCGGGTCGGCTTCAAGACGCTTGAAGATGGCCGTAAGGTTCGTTATTTCAAATCCAACGGCGAAGTCGTTGACGCTTAACAGGAAACAGAGAAATGGCTCGACTTCAGGAATACTACTCCAACACGTTGCGTGCCGAGCTCGCCAAGAAGCTGGGCATCGATAACGTAATGGCCGTTCCGAAGCTGACCAAGATTACGTTGAACATGGGTCTGGGTGACTCCGCTCGTGACAAGAAGGTAATCGACAACGCAGTGGAAGAACTCGGCCTCGTGACCGGCCAGCGGCCGGTGGTAACGTACGCGCGCAAGTCGATCGCGGGCTTCAAGCTCCGTGAAGGCATGCCGCTGGGTGTCAAGGTCACCCTCAGGGGAAGTACGATGTACGAATTCCTCGATCGGTTGATCCATGTGGCGGTCCCCCGCATCCGCGACTTCCGTGGGCTCTCCCCGAAGTCGTTCGATGGTCGTGGCAACTACAGCCTCGGGGTTCGCGAACAGATCATCTTCCCGGAAATCGACTTCGACAAGGTCGATCAGGTCCGGGGTATGGATATCACGATCACAACGACGGCTAAGGACGATGACCAGGCCCGGGCACTGCTCGATGGCTACGGCTTCCCCTTCCGTCGTTAACGGAGACGAATTGAGAAATGGCTAAGAAAAGCATGATTGCTCGCGAGCAGAAGCGCCAGAAGCTCTGCCGCCAGTACGCCGACAAGCGCGCCAAGCTGCGCGCGATCGTCGCGGATCCCGACGTGGAGTTCGACGAGAAGATGGCCGCGTCCGCCGAGCTGCAGAAGCTGCCGCGCGACTCTTCGTACACCCGCCAGGTGCGCCGCTGCGCCCTGACCGGTCGTCCGAAGGGCGTCTATCGCAAGTTCGGCATGGGGCGCAACAAGCTCCGCCAACTGGCAATGGCCGGGGAAATCCCGGGTCTGCGCAAGTCTAGCTGGTAAGGGGTACGCGACATGAGTATGAACGATCCGATCGCGGACATGCTGACCCGCATCCGCAATGGTCAGTCCGCACGCAAGGCCGAGGTTCGCATGCCGGCCTCCAAGTTCAAGAAGGCCGTCGCGCAGACGTTGCTCGACGAGGGCTACATCGAGTCCGTGCGCACCGAGGGCGATGCCAAGCCGACGCTGGTCATCGGCCTGCGCTACTACGAGGGCAAGCCGGTCATCGAGAAGCTCGACCGCGTATCCCGCCCGGGTTCGCGCAAGTTCTTCGGCGCGGAGAACCTGCCGCAGGTCATCGGCGGCCTCGGTGTCGCCGTGGTGTCCACCTCGCAGGGTGTGATGCCGGACCGTGAGGCCCGTCGCCTCAACATTGGCGGCGAAGTCGTCTGCTTTGTATCGTAAGCGCTTGGGGGATATATGAGTCGAGTAGCAAGAAAGCCGGTCGCGGTCCCCAACGGTGTCGAGGTCAAGCTGGACGACCGTGTCCTGTCCTTCAAGGGCAAGAATGGTGAGCTGACCCTCAACGTGCACCCGACCGTCGGGGTCACCTTCGAGGACAACGAGATTCGGTTCGTGCCGAACAGCAACAACGACATCCCGATGGCGGGCACCATGCGTTCCCTGGCACAGGGCAGTGTTGATGGTGTCGCCAAGGGTTTCGAGATCAAGCTCCAGCTGGTGGGCGTCGGTTACCGTGCACAAGTGCAGGGCCGCTCGCTGAACCTGCAACTGGGCTTCTCCCATCCGATCGACTATCCGCTTCCGGACGGTGTCACGGCGGAGACGCCGTCGGCGACCGAGATCACCATCAAGGGTGCGGACAAGCAGAAGGTCGGTCAGGTGGCTTCCAACGTGCGGGCCCTGCGTCCGCCCGAGCCGTACAAGGGCAAGGGCGTGAAGTACGCGGATGAGCGGATCCTGCGCAAGGAAGCCAAGAAGAAATAATCGAGGGTGACGCGATGAATGAAAGTACAAAACAGCGGTTGCGCCGCGCACGTCGCACCCGGGCCAAGATCAAGAAGCTCGGCGTGCATCGCCTGAGCGTTCACCGGAGCAGCAACCATACCTATGCCCAGATCTTTGCCCCGGAAGGCCAGGTCGTCGCGACCGCTTCCACGGTCGGCAAGGGTGTGCTGGCCGACGGCGAGTACGGTGGCAACGTGAACGCTGCCCAGAAGGTCGGGCAAGCGATTGCCAAGGCCGCCCTGGAAAAGGGAATCGATACCGTAGCGTTCGATCGCTCGGGTTTCATTTACCACGGGCGTGTCAAGGCGGTAGCCGATGCGGCACGCGAAGCCGGCCTGAAGTTCTAAAGGGGTGCAATTATGAGCCGTAATGCAAAAGACGTCTCGAACGAAGGCCTGATCGAGAAGCTGGTCGCCATCAACCGGGTATCCAAGGTTGTCAAGGGCGGCCGTCAGTTCTCGTTCACCGCGCTGACCGTGGTGGGTGACGGCGAAGGCCGTGTGGGCTTCGGTTACGGGAAGGCGAAGGAAGTTCCTGCCGCCATCCAGAAGGCCATGGAGCGCGCACGCAGCAGCATGATCGACGTGCCTCTGCGTGATGGCACGCTCTACTACCAGACCAAGGGTGTTCACGGCGCCGGTCGCGTGTTCATGAAGCCGGCTTCCGAAGGTACCGGCGTCATCGCCGGCGGTGCGATGCGCGCTGTCTTCGAGGCGGCGGGTGTGCGCAACGTGCTGGCCAAGTGCATTGGTACACGCAACCACATGAACGTGATCCGGGCGACCCTCAACGGTCTCTCCCAGATCCAGTCGCCGGAAGCGGTCGCAGCGAAGCGCGGCAAGCGCGTCGAGGAAATCCTGGGGGATGAGGCATGAGCGATACAGCCAAGGGTAAGATCCGGGTGCGCCTGGTCCGGTCGATGAACAATCGGCTGGAATCGCACAAGGCCTGCGTGCGCGGCCTGGGCATCCGTCGAATGCACCACGAGGTGGAAGTGGCCGATACCCCCGAGAACCGGGGCATGATCAATCGCGTCCACTACATGCTCGAAGTACAGGAAGCTAAGTAATGCGTTTGAACAAACTTTCTCCCGCCGAGGGTAGCCGCAAGGACGCCGTGCGCGTCGGTCGCGGCATCGGTTCCGGGTTCGGCAAGACGGGCGGTCGTGGCCACAAGGGCCAGAAGTCGCGTTCCGGCGGCTTCCACAAGACCGGTTTCGAGGGTGGTCAGATGCCGCTGCAGCGTCGCCTTCCGAAGATGGGCTTTCGTGCGGCCAAGTCGCTCTACCGTGCCGAGATCCGCACCGCGGAACTCAACCGGCTGGACGGCGAGGTAACGCTGGAGTCGTTGAAGGCGGCCAACCTCATCCGTAACGATGTGAAATCCGTCAAGATCATCCTCCAGGGGAAGGTCGAGAAGGCGCTGCAGGTCAAGGGTCTCGGCATCAGCAAGGGTGCACGGGAAGCGATCGAAGCGGCCGGTGGTTCAGCGGAGTAAGGTGTGGCACAGGCAAATTCAGGGATAGGCGCTCTTGCCGGAGCCGGTCGTCTGACCGAGCTCCGGCAACGTATTTTCTTCGTCATCATGGTGCTCGTGGTGTACCGGATCGGGACTTTCATCCCGTTGCCGGGCATCGACGTGGACGTCATGAAGGCGCTGTTCGAACAGAACTCCGGCGGCATCCTGGGCATGGTCAACATGTTCTCGGGGGGTGCGCTGTCCCGGATGTCGCTGTTCGCCCTGGGTGTCATGCCATACATCTCCGCGGCGATCATCGTGCAGCTACTCACGGCGGTGGTTCCGTCGCTGGAGAAGCTCAAGAAGGAAGGTGAGGCCGGACGGCGCAAGATCACGCAATACACCCGCTACGGGACGCTCGGGCTCGGCCTGATCCAGGCGCTGGGTGTGTCGATCGCCCTGCAGGGGCAGTCGGTCGGCGGTTCCCCGCTGGTGTTCCAGCCGGGCATCGCCTTCGTGTTCATCGCGACCTTGACCCTGGTCAGCGGCACCATGCTGCTGGTGTGGCTTGGCGAGCAGATCACCGAGCGGGGTGTCGGTAACGGCATTTCGCTGATCATCTTTGCCGGTATCGTCGCCGGGCTGCCGAGTGCCATTGGTGGCACGGCGGAGCTGGTCCGCACGGGTGAACTGCACGTGTTTACCATGCTCATCCTGGGCGTGCTTATCCTCGCGGTCACCGCGTTTGTGGTCTTCGTTGAACGCGGCCAGCGCCGCATTACGGTGAACTACGCCCGGCGGCAGCAGGGTCGTGGCATGGCCGGTCAGCAGTCCTCGCACCTGCCGCTCAAGCTGAACATGGCCGGGGTGATCCCGCCGATCTTCGCGTCGAGCATCATTCTGTTCCCCGCGACGGTCGGCAACTGGTTCGGTCAGCAGGAAGGGATGGGCTGGCTCGCGGATCTCTCGAACACGCTGTCCCCGGGGCAGCCGCTGTACGTGATGTTCTATGCCGCTGCGATCATCTTCTTCTGCTTCTTCTACACGGCGTTGGTGTTCAACGCCCGTGAGACCGCCGATAACCTGAAGCGTTCTGGTGCGTTCGTCCCGGGCATTCGCCCCGGTGAGCAGACCGCTCGCTACGTCGACAAGGTGCTGACTCGACTGACGTTCTGGGGCGCGATCTACATCACGGCCGTCTGCCTGTTGCCGGAGTTCCTGATCCTGTACTGGAACGTTCCGTTCTACTTCGGCGGGACGTCCCTGCTGATCATCGTGATCGTGTTGATGGACTTCATGTCCCAGGTCCAGTCGCACCTGGTATCTCATCAGTACGACAGCCTGGTCCGCAAGGCACATTTCAAGAACGGGCTGTAAGTCGCGGCCCGTCGGTTTCCGTTTGCTATTGACGGCGCGTTGCGATAAGCTTGCGCGCTTCTTTTTTGGGGTGATATATCGATGGCACGTATTGCTGGGATCAACATTCCCGTTCAGAAACATGTGGTAATTGCCCTGACCTCCATCTACGGGGTCGGGCCGACCCGCGCCAAGGCGATCTGCGAGGCTACTGGCGTCGCACCGGATCGCAAGGTGCGCGATCTTTCGGAAGCAGAGGTCGAATCCCTGCGTACGGAAGTGGGCAAGTATGTGGTCGAGGGTGACCTGCGCCGCGACGTGTCCATGAACATCAAGCGTTTGATGGATCTTGGATGCTACCGCGGTCTTCGTCATCGTCGCGGCCTGCCGCTGCGTGGTCAGCGCACACGCACGAACGCACGGACTCGCAAGGGTCCGCGTCGCCTGGTCAAGCGCTAATCAGGCTTAATAT
Source organism: Guyparkeria sp. (assembly GCF_041687595.1). Taxonomy (NCBI): domain Bacteria; kingdom Pseudomonadati; phylum Pseudomonadota; class Gammaproteobacteria; order Chromatiales; family Thioalkalibacteraceae; genus Guyparkeria; species Guyparkeria sp. Next base: position 11,067 of record NZ_JAWLBP010000018.1, read on the forward strand.
TCTTTCGAGAGTAGGATTCTTAATGGCTAAAGCAAGTCAGACTACCCGTAAAAAGGTAAAACGCGTCGTCACCGATGCGGTCGCGCATATTCATGCGTCATTCAACAACACGATCGTGACGATCACCGACCGTCAGGGCAACACGCTCAGCTGGGCCACCTCGGGTGGTTCGGGCTTCCGTGGTTCGCGGAAGTCCACGCCGTTCGCTGCCCAGGTGGCGGCCGAGCGCGCCGGCGAGGCAGCCAAGGTATACGGGGTGAAGAACGTAGACGTCGAAGTCAAGGGCCCCGGCCCGGGTCGCGAATCGACCATCCGCGCACTGAACGCGGTTGGCTTCAAGGTGGGCGTGATCACCGACGTCACCCCGATCCCGCACAATGGTTGCCGTCCGCCGAAAAAGCGTCGCGTTTGACGGTGCGTTTGTAAGGAGTATTTGACTTATGGCTCGTTATCTCGGTCCTACTTGTAAACTCGCCCGGCGCGAAGGCACGGACCTCTTCCTGAAGTCCGGTGTCCGCGCCCTGGAAGACAAGTGTCACCACGATCGCGCCCCTGGCCAGCACGGTTCCGGCCGTCGGCAGAAGGTTTCCGATTACGGTCTGCAGCTGCGCGAGAAGCAGAAGCTGCGCCGTACCTACGGCGTTCTCGAGCGCCAGTTCCGCAACTACTACAAGCGCGCGGCGCAGATGAAGGGCTCCACCGGCGAGAACCTCCTGCAGATCCTCGAGTGCCGTCTGGACAACGTCGCCTATCGCATGGGCTTCGGTGCCACCCGCGCAGAGGCGCGACAGCTGGTTTCCCACCGCGGCGTGACCGTGAACGGAGAGGTCGTGAACATCCCGTCCTACCAGGTATCCGCCGACGACGTGGTTGCCATTCGCGAGAAGGCGAAGAAGCAGCAGCGTGTCAAGGATGCGCTGGAGCTGGCTTCCCAGCGGGAAGTCGTGGCGTGGGTCGCGGTTGACTCCAGCAAGATGGAAGGCGTCTTCAAGGCGGTTCCGACTCGGGACGAGCTGCCGGCGGACATCAACGAATCGCTCGTCGTCGAGCTGTATTCGAAGTAACGGTTTTCGGGGGTACGTAATGCAACTGGGTTCTACAGAGCTTCTCAAGCCGCGCCTGGTCGACGTGGAAACGATCGACGACACACATGCGCGCGTGGTGCTGGAGCCGTTGGAGCGGGGGTTCGGCTACACGCTGGGCAATGCGTTGCGGCGTATCCTGCTCTCGTCCATCCCCGGTGTTGCGGTAACCGAGGCAGAGATCGAAGGCACGCTGCACGAGTACAGCAGCCTCGAGGGTGTCCAGGAGGACGTGCTCGAGATCCTTCTCAACCTCAAGGGGCTGGCCATCACGATGCACGGGCGCGACGAAGCGGTCCTTAGCATCAAGAAAACCGGTCCTTGCACGGTGACCGCGGCTGACGTCAAGGCCGACCACTCGGTCGAGATCATGAACCCGGACCACGTTATCGCGACCCTGCGTGATGATGCCGAGCTCAACATGACGTTCAAGGTCGAGCGCGGCATGGGCTACGTCCCCGCCAGCGCCCGCCGCGAGGACGAGGAGACCACCGTCGGCCGTCTGCTGGTTGATGCGTCGTTCTCTCCCCTGCGTCGGGTGGCGTACTCGGTGGAGCGCGCACGTGTCGAGCAGCGTACCGATCTGGACTCCCTGGTGCTGGACATCGAGACCAACGGTTCGATCTCTGCCGAGGACGCGATCCGGCAGGCGGCCGGCATCCTGGTGGACCAGCTGTCCGTGCTGGTCGACCTGAAGGCCGAAAAGGCCGAGCCGGTTGAGGAGCAGGCGCCGTCCGTCGATCCGGTGCTGCTGCGCCCCGTGGACGACCTGGAACTGACGGTTCGCTCGGCGAACTGCCTGAAGGCCGAGAACATCTACTACATCGGTGATCTGATTCAGCGTACCGAGATGGAGCTGCTGAAGACGCCGAACCTGGGCAAGAAGTCCCTGACCGAAATCAAGGACGTTCTGGCCAAACAGGGGCTTTCGCTGGGACAGAAGCTGGAGAACTGGCCGCCGGCCGAGCTCCAGAATCTGAGCGAATCCAAGATTTGAACGAATTGATTTGGAGTAACTGACATGCGTCACCGTCAATCCGGTCGGCAATTGGGTCGGAACGCTTCCCAGCGCAAGGCGCTGATGCGTTCGCTCACCAATGCCCTGATCGAGCATGAAGTCATCAAGACCACCGTGCCGAAGGCTAAAGAGCTTCGTCGCGTGGCCGAGCCGCTGATCACCCTGGCCAAGGAAGATAGCGTGCATGCACGTCGTCAGGCCTTTGCCAAGGTTGGCAACAAGGCAACCGTCGGCAAGCTGTTCTCGGACGTCGGCCCGCGCTTCAAGGAGCGCAACGGTGGCTACCTGCGCATTCTCAAGTGCGGCTACCGTGCGGGTGATGCCGCGCCGATGGCCTACGTCGAACTGGTCGAGCGTTCGGCCGAGCCGGAGACCGCCGCGGCGGAGCCGGCGGAGCAGGCTGCTGAGTAAGCGACTTTGCTCGGGGCGATCTTCGTCCTGATGTGAAAAAAGGCCCGCCTTGTGCGGGCCTTTTTGCGTTTCCCGTGGCGTGTAATCAGCCGCCGACGGCTTCTCGGATCATCTGGTCCATGCTGTCTTCGACGTCGCGGGCGACCGCGGCCAGTTTCTCGTCGGAACTGAGCTGGGCGAGCAAGTCGGTCGGTTTGATCATGGATACCTGTGTTCTGCCATCCTTCTCGTAGACGGCAATGCGGCAGGGAAGGGCGTTCGACAGGTCCATGCGCACCGCGAGCACCTCGGCGGCCCGGCGGGGGTTGCACACCTCGAATACCCGGCATTCGGGCGCAAAGTCCACGCCCTTCGAATTCAGCGTGGCGTGGATGTCATGGGTGTGAAGCAGTCCGAAGCCATTCGCCGCCACGGCATCCGTCAGGCGTGTGCATGTGGTTTCGAAGTCGTGCGGGCTGGGGGTTTCTTCGATCATGGTCTTGACCAGGTTGTCGTGGGTGGACATGGGATCCTAGCAAACGATCGGTGTGGCGCGTGCCGATTACACGCCAGATGGCCAGATGGCCAGATGGCCAGATGGGATGAAGGGCGTGGTTTGGACACGATGCCGGTGGTCGGTGGTTCGTCCTGTTATCCTCTGCTAGGCTCTAAAGCCGGTCCCTCCCCGATACGGTTCATTTCCGTAATCCGTGCCGGAGTGTTGCGCCGTTTCCGAAGCCGGGACGGCCAGACCATTCAAGGGTGATCGATTGCAGCGCGTGGAACTTTTCCGAAGCGGTGTTGGTCGCACCTATTCTTGGGGCTACGGTGCCCTTTGCCCATTCAGGGTGTAAAGCCGTCACATACGAACCTAGGAGTGATTGCATGTCCAATTGGAACCAGAAGTTGCGCAAATCCATGTTGGCCGCCGGCGTCTGCATGGCCGTCGGTTTCGGCGGCAATGCGCTGGCCCAGCAAGGCGGGCAGCAGCAGGCCCCGCATGGTGGTGCCCAGGGTGGTGCCCAGGGGCAGATGCCGGAGCTGAGCCCGGAGCAGCAGCAGCTGATGGAAGAGATGCGTGCCGTCCAGCAGGAACTGCAGCAGACCCAGCAGCAGCTGAGCGAGATGGAGCAGCAGGCCTACGAGAGCAATCCGGAGCTGGGCCAGCAGCGCGAGGCGCTTCAGGACAAGATTGCCGAAAAGATGTCCGGCGGTGGTTATGACGCCGAGAAGGAATTCGAGGAAATGAAGGCAACCATGTCCAAGTACCAGGATGGCGAGCAGCAGCCGAGTGAGTCCGAAGTACAGGCCTTCCAGGAGAAGCAGCAGAAGTTCCAGCAACGCCAGCAGCAGGCCTTCCAGGATGAGGAGGTTCAGCAGATGGCCGAGAAACTGCGCTCCGATGTCGAGTCCGTCATGAAGAAGAGCAATCCGGAAGCGGAACAGCTCTTCAACCAGATGGACGAGAAGGCTGCGGAAATGGAGCAGCTGCGTGAAAAGGCCATGCAGATGCAGCAGGGCGGCTAAACGTCGCGAACGCGGAATGGCCGAGAAGCGAGAGACCGGGCGAAAGCCCGGTTTTTTTGTTTCCGCTCGTCACTCGAACTCGTCGCTGTATCCCGGATCGGTCGCGCCGAAGAAACCTTCCTTCAGTTTCTGCAGCTCGTCGCGTGCCCTCGCGGCGGCCTCGAACTCAAGATCGCGGGCGTGGCGGTGCATCTCGGCCTCCAGTGTCCGGATGCGTTTGGCCGCCTCGTCGGGGGACAGGGCGGCGTAATTCGCGGCCTCTTCCGCCGCCTTCCCGGCTGCCTGCCGGCGACGACCGGGCCGCGCTCCGGGGATGCGCGACTCGCCGGCCTCCAGGATGTCCTCGACCCGCTTCACGATACCCTTCGGCGTGATTCCCATCGCCTTGTTGTGGGCTAGCTGTTTCTCGCGCCGGCGCTCGGTCTCGTCGATGGCCTTCCGCATGGCGTCGGTGATGCTGTCGCCGTAGAGGATGGCCTTGCCCTCCAGGTTCCGTGCGGCCCGGCCGATGGTCTGGATCAGTGAACGTTCCGAGCGGAGGAAACCCTGCTTGTCGGCATCCAGAATCCCGACCAGGGCGACTTCAGGGATGTCGAGGCCCTCACGCAGCAGGTTGATGCCGACCAGCACGTCGAACTCGCCCAGGCGCAGGTCCTGGATGATCTCGACGCGTTCGACGGTGTCGATGTCCGAGTGGAGGTAGCGCACCCGAACATCGTGCTCCATGAGGTAGTCGGTCAGGTCTTCGGCCATGCGCTTGGTCAGCACGGTGACCAGCACCCGCTGGTTCTTCTCGGCGCGCAGCCGGATCTCGGAGAGCAGGTCGTCGACCTGGCTGGCCACCGGGCGGACCTCGATCTCCGGGTCGACCAGGCCGGTCGGGCGGGCGACCTGTTCGGCGATCTGGTCGGAATGTTTTTCCTCGTAGGGGCCGGGCGTTGCCGAGACATAGACCGTCTGCGGCATCAGGCGCTCGAATTCCTCGAACTTGAGCGGCCGGTTGTCCAGTGCCGAGGGCAGGCGGAAGCCGAAGTTCACCAGCGTTTCCTTGCGCGAGCGGTCCCCCTTGTACATGCCGCCCAGCTGCGGGACGGTCACGTGCGACTCGTCGATGATCAGGAGCGCGTCAGCCGGCAGGTAGTCGTAGAGGCAGGGTGGCGGCTCGCCCGGCTGGCGACCGGAGAGGTAGCGCGAGTAGTTCTCGATGCCGTTGCAGTAGCCCAGTTCCTGGATCATCTCGATGTCGAACCGGGTGCGCTGTGCCAGGCGCTGTGCCTCGACCAGCTTGTTTTGCGACTCGAGATCCTTGAGGCGCTCGTCGAGCTCTACCTTGATCTGCTCGATCGCGTTCAGCAGGCGTTCGCGCGGAGTGACGTAGTGAGAGGACGGGTAGACCGTGTAGCGGGGAACCCGGCGGCGCACCTGGCCGGTGAGCGGGTCGAACAGGGTGATCTGCTCGATCTCGTCGTCGAACAGCTCGATGCGCACTCCCTCGTCGTCGGCCTCGGCCGGGTGGATGTCGATCACGTCGCCGCGAACGCGGTACGTCCCGCGTCGGAACTCCATGTCGTTGCGGGTGTACTGCATCTCGGCCAACCGCCGGATGATCTGCCGCTGACTGACCTGGTCGCCACGCACCAGGTGCAGGATCATCTTCAGGTACGCCTCCGGATCGCCCAGCCCGTAGATCGAGGAGACGGTGGCGACGATGATGACGTCCCGGCGTTCGAACAGGGCCTTGGTGGCCGACAGGCGCATCTGCTCGATGTGCTCGTTCACCGAGGCGTCCTTCTCGATGAAGGTGTCCGAAGCCGGCACGTAGGCCTCCGGCTGGTAGTAGTCGTAGTAGGAGACGAAGTACTCCACCGCGTTGTTCGGGAAGAAACCCTTGAGCTCCCCGTAGAGCTGTGCAGCCAGCGTCTTGTTGGGCGCGAGCACCATGGCCGGGCGCTGCACCTCGTTGATGACGTTGGCCATGGTGAAGGTCTTGCCCGAGCCGGTCACCCCGAGCAGGGTCTGGTGCATCAGGCCGTCGTTCAGTCCCTCGACGAGGGTCTCGATGGCCCGGGGCTGGTCGCCGGCCGGCTGGTAGTCTGTTGCGATCTGGAAACGGTGTTCTGACATAGCCTTGCAGTATAAATGACCCGATCTCGGCTTTCCGGGGGCTTTTGCTTTATGATGGGACGATCCATAGCCTAAATCGGCTTTCCAGTTCCAGTTTTCAGGTATCCATGACCGAATCACACCTCGAAGATCCCAACGCCCCCCGCGAGGCCGAGAAATACGACAACCCGGTGGCCAGCCGCGAATTCCTGCTGGACTTTCTCGCGGGTCAGGAAGGGCCGACCACGCTCAACCGGCTCATCAGCGAGCTGGACTACGACGGCGACGAGGAACGCATCGAGGGCCTCCGGCGCCGTCTGCGTGCCATGGAGCGTGACGGGCAGGTGATCCGCAACCGCCGTGGCGGTTACGTTCCGGTGACCAAGGCCGAGCTGGTGCGCGGTCGGGTGATCGGCCACCGCGACGGTTTCGGTTTCCTGGTGCCCGACGAGGGCGGCAACGACGTCTTCCTCTCCCCGCGCGTCATGCGCGCGCTTCTCCACGGCGACCGTGCCGTGGTTCAGGTGGTGGGCGAGGATCGTCGCGGCCGTCCCGAGGGGGCGCTGATCGAGGTGATCGAACGGGCCAATGCCGAGATCGTCGGCCGCCTGGTGATCGAGGCCGGCGTGGCCTTCGTCATCCCCGACAACAAGCGCATGACTCAGGACGTGCTGATACCGATGGAGTCGTTGGGCGGGGGGAAGGACGGCCAGATCGTGCGCGTGGCACTGGTCGAGCAGCCCACGCAACGACACAAGCCGGTTGGCAAGGTCATCGAAGTACTCGGCGATCACATGTCGCCCGGTATGGAGATCGATGTCGCGATCCGTGCCCACAGCATCCCGCACGAGTGGCCGGCGTCGGTGCAGGAGCAGATCGCGGGCATGAACGACGAGGTCGCCAAGGCGGACAAGGTGGGTCGGGTCGACGTGCGCGACGTGCCCTTGATCACCATCGACGGGGCCGACTCCAAGGATCTCGACGACGCGGTCTTCTGCGAGCCGACGCCCAAGGGCTTCCGGCTGATGGTCGCGATCGCCGACGTGTCCCACTACGTGCGCATCGGTTCGTCGCTGGATCAGGAAGGCTTCCGCCGCGGCACCTCGGTCTACTTCCCGGGGCGCGTGGTGCCGATGCTGCCCGAGCTTCTCTCCAACGGCCTGTGCTCGGTCAACCCCGATGTCGATCGACTCTGCCTCTGCGCCGAGATGCTGATCAACAACCAGGGGCAGATCATCCGCTCGCGCTTCTTCGAGGGCGTGATGCGGAGCCACGCGCGGCTGACCTACGACAACGTCGCCGCCATGCTGCTGGACAATGATCAGGCCGAGCGCGAGAAGTTCGCCCACGTGATCAAGCCGGTCGAGGCGCTCCACGATCTCTACAAGGTCCTGCGGGCCGAGCGCGAGCGCCGTGGCGCGATCGACTTCGACACCATCGAGACCAAGATCGTCTTTGGCGAGAACCGCAAGATCGAGGCGATCGTCCCCTACGAGCGCAACGACGCGCACAAGATCATCGAGGAGTGCATGATCGCTGCCAACGTGGCCGCCGGTCGCTTCCTCGCCCGTCGCAAGATCCCTTCGCTCTACCGGGTGCACGATCGTCCGGGCGCGGAGAAGATCGACGACCTGCGCGCGGCGCTGAAGGAGAAGGGTCTGGTCCTCGGTGGCGGCGACAAGCCGACCCCGGCGGACTTCAATGCCCTGATCGAGGAGGCGAAGGGTCGACCGGACTTCGCCACCATCCAGACGCTGCTGCTGCGCTCGCTGCAGCAGGCGGTCTATGCCCCCGACAACCTGGGGCATTTCGGCCTGGCGCACGAGCACTACGCTCACTTCACCTCGCCGATCCGTCGCTACCCGGACCTGATGGTGCATCGCGCCATTCGCCACGTGCTGCGCACCGGCAGTGCCGAGGGCTTCCCCTACAGCCACGAGGAAATGCTGCTGATCGGCGAGCACTGCTCGAACAACGAGCGCCGTGCTGACGAGGCCACGCGAGATGCCACCGACTGGCTCAAGTGCGAGTTCATGCTCGACAAGGTGGGCAATGTCTACGAGGGGCGCGTCGCCTCGGTGCTGGGCTTCGGCCTGTTCGTCGAGCTCAAGGACTTCTACGTCGAGGGCCTGCTGCACATCACGGCCCTGAGCAAGGACTTCTACCACTTCGACCCGGTCTCCGTGTCGCTCAAGGGCGAGCGGACCGGCAAGACCTACTCGCTCAACGACACCATCCGCGTGCGCGTGGCCCGGGTCGACCTCGACGAGCGCAAGATCGACTTCATGCTGCCCGACGAGGACGACGACTCGGACAAGGGCGGCAAGGACGAGGAATTCGGCGACTCGGGTGCCGGCGACAAGGGCGAGGGATCGAAGAAGCGTCGCCCGCGCCGGCGCAAGCGCCGCAAGCCCGAGGGCGCTGACGGCGGCGAGTCGAGCGACGATCGCGGCAACCTGAAGGCCGATGATGCCGGCGAGCCGAAGGGCGACGACGCCGAGGCGGCCGACAACTTCGGCAACCGCTGACGGCCCGCGGCATGGCCGAGGACATGTGGATTGGTGGCTTCCACGCCATCGAGGCCGCGCTCGATCGGCACCCGGAGCGGCTGCGGCAGGTCGCGGTGGTCGCCGGCCGGGACGACAAGCGCGTTCGGCGGCTCTGCAAGCTGGCCGCGTCAGCGGGCGTGGCAGTGGTCGAGCATCCGGACGACTGGTTCGCGCGGCTGACCAGCGGCGGCCGCCCCCTGCGGCACCAGGGCGTTGCCGCCCGGATGACGCTGCGTCCTGCCGGCGACGAGGCGGAGTTGGGCGACCTGCTCTCCGCGGCGACCGAGACACCGCTGCTGCTGGTGCTCGACGGAGTCACCGATCCGCACAATCTCGGGGCCTGCCTGCGCGGGGCCGAGGCCGCCGGCGCGCTGGCCGTGATCGCGCCGAAGGACCGGGCCTGCGGCCTGACGCCGGCGGCGCGCAAGACCTCGGCCGGTTCCTCCGAGCGCCTCCCGTTCATCCAGGTCACCAATCTCGCGCGCACGCTGGCGGACCTCAAGCAGCAGGGTGTGTGGATCGTCGGCACCGCCGGCAGTGGACCGGTGTCCCTCTACGAATGCGACTTCGCCCGCGAACCCGTGGCCGTGGTGATGGGGGCGGAAGGCAGCGGCCTGCGTCGGCTGACCCAGGATCGCTGTGACCAGCTGATCCACATCCCCATGGCTTCCGGGGTGGAGAGCCTAAACGTCTCGGTGGCCTCGGCCGTCTGTCTGTTCGAGTTCCGTCGACAGCGTCTGGCCGGAGGCTGATCCTCCGAGGGACACCGGGCTTCGAAACCGCCTCGCGTTTCCGTTAAAATACGGGCCACTACATTTCACAGGGGTTCGGTGTTTTCGCCTCGCGAGCGAGCGCCTACCAGGGAGTCAGTTGCCGTCATGAACCTTTCCGATCGGGTCCGTCGGGTCCGTCCGTCGCCGACACTTGCCGTCACCGCCAAGGCCGCCGAGCTGCGTGCCGCGGGTCGGGACATCATCAGCCTCGGTGCCGGCGAGCCGGACTTCGATACCCCGAAGCACATCGGCGAGGCCGGTATCCAGGCCATCCGCGACGGCTTCACCCGGTATACCGCCGTCGAGGGCATCGTTGAACTTCGCCAGGCGATCGCGGACAAGCTCCAGAAGGACCAGGGGCTGGAGTACGGTCTCGGCCAGATCATCGTCTCCACCGGCGGCAAGCAGAGCATCTACAACCTCTGCCAGGCACTGCTCAATCCGGGAGACGAGGTGATCGTCACCGCTCCCTACTGGGTCTCCTATCCCGACATGGTGCGTCTTGCGGGTGGCGAGCCGGTGATCGTCTCGGCCGGTCAGTCGCAGGGCTTCAAGATGACGCCGCGCCAGCTGGAGGCGGCGATCACCGACAAGACCAAACTGGTGATGCTCAACAGCCCCTCCAACCCGACCGGCGTGGCCTACACGCGCGAGGACTGGGAGGCGCTGGCCGAGGTGATGCGCGCTCACCCCGAGATCATGATCGCCACGGACGACATGTACGAGAAGATCCTCTGGGCCGACGAGCCGTTCTCGAATATCGTGATGGTGGCCCCGGATCTGATCCCGCGCACCGTGGTGCTCAATGGCGTGAGCAAGGCCTACGCGATGACCGGTTGGCGGATCGGCTATGCCGCCGGTCCGGCCGACCTGATCAAGGCGATGAAGGTGATCCAGTCGCAGAGCACCTCCGGGCCCTGTTCGATCGCGCAGAAGGCCGCGCTGGAGGCCATCGCTGGCGACCAGTCCGAGATCGACGCGATGGTGCGCGCCTTCCGCGAGCGCCACGACTACGTGGTCGAGGCGCTCAACGAGTTGCCCGGGGTCAGCTGCCTGCCGGGGCAGGGGGCGTTCTACAGCTTCCCCGACGTCTCCGAGGCGATGCGCGCCCTGGACTTGGCTGACGACGTGGCCTTCTCCGAGTACCTGCTCGAGGAGGCCGGCGTGGCCGTGGTGCCGGGGTCGGCGTTCGGAGTCCCGGGTCACGTGCGCCTTAGCTACGCCACCGGTCTGGATGCGCTGCGCGAGGCCATCGACCGCATCAAGGCGATCCTGCCGGTCGCCTGATTTCGTTGTCACCCTTTTCCGTGTGGCCGTCGACGGCCACGCTCCGCTTTCCCGTATTTCAAGCCCGCGCGGCTGGGAGTTGACCGATGGACGAGAACCGCAAGAAGGCCCTGGGTGCCGCCCTGTCCCAGATCGAACGCCAGTTCGGCAAGGGGGCGGTCATGCGCATGAACGACGAGGGACGACGGAATGTCCCCGCGATCAGCACCGGATCGATCTCGCTGGATGCCGCGCTCGGCATCGGCGGGTTGCCGCGCGGTCGCGTGGTCGAGATCTATGGTCCGGAGTCCTCGGGCAAGACCACGCTGACCCTGCAGACCATCGCCCAGGCGCAGAAGGAAGGCGGTACCTGTGCCTTCATCGATGCCGAGCACGCGCTGGACCCGGGCTATGCCGAGAAACTGGGCGTGAACGTCGACGACCTGTTGGTCAGCCAGCCGGACACCGGCGAGCAGGCGCTGGAGATCGCCGACATGCTGGTCCGATCTGGTGCGGTGGACGTGGTGGTGGTCGACTCGGTCGCCGCCCTGGTGCCCAAGGCCGAGATCGAGGGCGAGATGGGCGACAGCCACGTCGGTCTGCAGGCGCGGCTGATGAGCCAGGCGCTGCGGAAACTGTCCGGGAACATCAAGCGCACCAACTGCATGGTGATGTTCATCAACCAGATCCGCATGAAGATCGGTGTCACCTACGGCAGCCCGGAGACCACCACCGGCGGCAACGCGCTCAAGTTCTATGCCTCGGTGCGCCTCGACATCCGCCGTGTCGGCGCGGTGAAGAAGGGCGAGGAGATCATCGGCAACCAGACCCGCATCAAGGTCGTGAAGAACAAGATGGCGCCGCCGTTCAAGGTGGTTGATTGCGACATCCTCTACGGCGAGGGCATCTCGCACCTGCTCGAGCTGGTCGACCTGGGGGCCAAGCACGGCATCATCCAGAAGGCGGGCGCCTGGTACTCCTATGGCGATACCCGGATCGGCCAGGGCAAGGACAATGCACGCCAGTTCCTCGCCGAGAACCCCGAGATGGCCGAGGAGATCGAGGCCCAGGTGCGGGAGATCATGATGCCCAAGCCGGTCGCGGCCGAGACCGAGCTCGAGGCCAGCGAGACACCGGTCGACGAGACCTCGTAAGGTCGACCACGTCCCGTGGACGACGAGAAACGCCGCCTGCTCGATTGCGAGAAGCGTGCGGTCGGCCTGCTCGCCCGGCGCGAGCACAGCCGGCTGGAGCTCGCCCGCAAGCTGGCCGATCGGGGTTTCTCCAGCGATGAGGTCGAGGCAGTCCTCGACCGGCTGGCCGAGGAGGGCTGGCAGTCTGACCGGCGTTACGCCGAAAGCCTGATCCGTGCCCGGGCGGCGCGTCGCTACGGTCCGGAGCGCATTGCGTCGGAGCTGGTGCAGCGGGGCGTCGACGAGGGCACGGCGAGTGAGGCCTTCGAGGCCGAACCCCGGGACTGGGAGGCGCTGGCGCGCGAGCAGCTCATGGCGCGTTTCCGCGGCCCTCCCGAGGACTTTCCCGATCGTGCCCGGCGGCACCGTCACCTGGTCCGCCGGGGATTTCCGCCCGACCTGTCCCACGCACTCGCCGGCTGGTGGCCTGAACCGCCATCGGAAGACGCCTGATTTCATCCCGGGCATCCCCGCCCGGTTCTCCTCTCACGACTCATCGGAAAAGGCGCCCGCCTGCGCTACAATGCGGCCTTTGTCTACCCGCTTTCCGAGATGGTTCGTGCATGAAAACCAGCGCCGAGATTCGTCAGTCCTTTCTGGATTTCTTCGCCGAGCGAGGTCACGAGGTCGTGCCCTCCGCGTCGTTGATCCCGGCCAATGACCCGACGCTCCTGTTCACCAACGCCGGGATGGTGCCCTTCAAGGAGGCCTTTCTCGGCCAGGAGAAGCGCGCCAACCCGCGCGCGGTATCCGTGCAGCGATGCGTGCGTGCCGGCGGCAAGCACAACGATCTCGAGAACGTCGGCTATACCGCGCGGCATCACACCTTCTTCGAGATGCTGGGCAATTTCAGCTTCGGCGACTATTTCAAGCGCGAGGCGATCCGCTACGGCTGGGACTTCCTGACCGACACCCTCGGTCTTCCCGACGAGCGCCTTCTGGTGACCGTCTACGAGACCGACGACGAGGCCTACGCCTACTGGCGTGACGACATCGGTCTGCCCGAGGATCGCATCCTGCGCATCGGCGACAAGCCGGGCGGCGGCTCGGACAACTTCTGGCAGATGGGCGACACCGGCCCCTGCGGCCCCTGTTCCGAGATCTTCTGGGATCACGGCGAGCACATCCCGGGCGGCCCGCCCGGCTCGCCGGACGAGGACGGTGACCGGTTCATCGAGATCTGGAACATCGTCTTCATGCAATACGACCGGGCGGCCGACGGCACGCTCACCGACCTGCCCAAGCCCTCGGTGGACACGGGTATGGGGCTCGAGCGCCTCGCGGCCGTGCTGCAGGGCGTGCACTCGAACTATCAAATCGACCTGTTCCGCCACCTGATCGATGCGGCCGCCGAGGTCACCGGCGCGACCGACCGCGAGTCGAGCTCGCTCAAGGTGATCGCCGACCACATCCGTTCCTGCGCGTTTCTGATCGTCGACGGGGTCCGCCCGGGTAACGAGGGGCGTGATTACGTCCTGCGGCGGATCATCCGTCGCGCCGCGCGCCACGGGCACAAGCTCGGCCAGGACCAGCCGTTCTTTCACCGGCTGGTTCGCCCGCTGGTGAAGGAGATGGGCGAGGCCTACCCGGAGCTGACCGAGGCCGCCGATGAGGTCGCCCGCGTGCTGCTCGCCGAGGAAGAGCGCTTCCTGCAGACGCTGGCCTCGGGCATGCAGGTACTCGAGCAGGCGGTCGCCGGATTGCCGGCGGGTGGGACCATCGACGGCGAGACTGCCTTCAAGCTCTACGACACGCATGGTTTCCCGCTGGACCTGACCGCGGACATCGCCCGCGAGCGGGGGCTGTCGGTGGACGAGGCCGGCTTCGAGCGGGAAATGGCCGAGCGCCGGGCTCAGTCACGCGCGGCGAGCCACTTCACTGCCGAGACGATCAAGATCGGCACGGACGAACCCACGGCGTTCGAGGGCTACGAGCAGGATGCCCTCGAGGCGCGGGTCGTCGCGGTGGCGCGCGAGGGCAGCCAGGCCGAGTCGCTCGAGGAAGGGCAGGATGGCGTGATCGCGCTGGACCGCACGCCGTTCTACGCCGAGTCCGGTGGCCAGGTGGGCGACACCGGCGTGATCGAGTCGGCCCAGGGGCGCTTCGTCGTGCACGACACGCAGAAGCAGGGTGGCGTCTTCCTGCATCACGGTACGCTCACCGACGGACGCATGGTGCCGGGCACTGCGGTCACCGCGCGCATCGACGCCGACCGTCGCGCCGCGATACGCCTGAACCATTCCGCCACCCACTTGCTGCATGCCGCGCTGCGCCAGGTGCTGGGTGACCATGTCCACCAGAAGGGCTCGCGCGTGGGTCCCGAGACGCTGCGGTTCGACTTCTCCCACGACAAGCCGGTCACTCGCGAGCAGCTGCGCGAGATCGAGCGGCTGGCCAACGCCCAGATCCGCGAGAACCACGCCGTCGAGACCCGCGAGATGGCGATCGACGACGCCCGGGCGGCCGGGGCGATGGCGCTGTTCGGCGAGAAGTATGGTGATACCGTGCGCGTGGTGACCATGGGTCCGTTCTCCATGGAGCTTTGCGGCGGCACGCACGCGGGCCGGGGCGGTGACATCGGCTTGTTCAAGATCCTCGCCGAGTCCGGCGTGGCCTCCGGGGTGCGTCGCATCGAGGCGGTTACCGGCGCCACGGCGCTGGCGGAGGCCGAGCGGACCGAGCAGACCGTCGACGAGATCGCCGAGCTGCTGCGGGGCCCCAGGACCGAGGCAGCCGAGCGGGTCGGTCAGATGCTGGAACGTTCCCGTCAGCTCGAGCGCGAACTGGCGAAGCTCAAGGCCGAGCTCGCCTCGGCCAGCGGCGACGAGCTGGCCGACAGCGCCGAGAGCATCGGCTCGGCGAAGGTGCTGGTCGCCGAGCTGCCCGGCGCGGACGCCGGCGCGCTGCGAGAGACCATGGACAAGCTGCGCGACAAGCTGGGCACCGCCGCGATCCTGCTGGGCACCGTCGACGAGGGCAAGGTGCGCCTGGTCGCGGGGCTATCCAAGGACCTGACCAAGAGCTTCAAGGCCGGCGACTGGGTCAACGTCGCGGCCGCCGAGGTCGGTGGCAAAGGCGGGGGGCGGCCGGACATGGCCCAGGCGGGCGGCAGTCAGCCGGAAAACCTCGCCCAGGCGCTGGCGGCCGCACGCAGCTGGGTGGCCGAGCAGCTGGGCTGACAGGCCCGAGGCCTGCTTCCGTCAGGCCTGATCCTCAACGCGGATGAAAAAGTCAAGTGGTCGGTTTATACTGTCCGGCTGCTTTGACCTTTTCACGTCAGCGAAACGAATCTCTATCCGACGCTTGAAGCTCAAGGAAACCATATGGCGTTAATCGTTCAGAAATACGGCGGCACCTCGGTCGGCAGCGTCGACCGGATCAAGGCCGTGGCCGAGCGCGTGCAGCGCTCGGTGGACAATGGCGACTCCGTCGTGGTGGTGGTCTCCGCGATGAGCGGCGAGACCAACCGACTGATCGGCATGGCGAGTGAGATCCAGGCCGAGCCCACCCCGCGCGAACTCGACACACTCGTGGCCACCGGCGAGCAGGTCACCATCGCGCTGCTGTCGATGGCCCTCCAGGCGCGGGGCCAGGACGCGCGCTCCTACACCGGTGCGCAGGTGCGCATCCTGACCGACAGCACCCACACCAAGGCGCGGATCCAGTCGATCGATACCGAGACGATCCAGGGTGACCTGGACGCCGGTCGCGTGGTGGTCGTCGCGGGCTTCCAGGGCGTCGACGAGCACGGCCAGATCACCACGCTGGGGCGGGGCGGTTCCGATACCTCCGCCGTGGCGCTGGCCGCGGCCCTGAATGCCGACGAGTGCCAGATCTACACCGACGTCGACGGGGTCTACACCACCGATCCGCGCGTGGTGCCCAAGGCCCGCCGCCTCGACCGGATCACCTTCGAGGAAATGCTGGAAATGGCCAGCCTGGGGTCGAAGGTCCTGCAGATCCGCTCGGTGGAATTCGCCGGCAAGTACAACGTGCCCCTGCGGGTGCTGTCCTCCTTCCAGGACGGCCCCGGCACCCTGATTACCCTGGAGGAAAACGGCGTGGAAGAACCAGTAATTTCCGGGATCGCGTTCCACAAGGACGAGGCCCAGCTGACCATCAAGGGCGTGCCGGACAGTCCCGGGATCGCCTACAAGATCCTCGGCCCGATTGGCGAAGCCAATATCGAGGTCGACATGATCCTGCAGAACATCGGTGCGGACGAAACCACCGACTTTACCTTCACGGTACACCGCAACGATTTCGACAAGGCCCTCGATCTGATGCGAGGCACCGCCGAGGAACTCGGCGCACGCGAGGTTTCGGGCAACCACAACATCGTCAAGATCTCGCTGGTGGGTGTCGGCATGCGTTCGCACGCCGGGATTGCCTCGAAGATGTTCCGTGTGCTGGCCGAGGAGAAGATCAATATTCGTATGATCGCCACCTCCGAGATCAAGATTTCCGTGGTGATCGACGACAAGTACCTGGAACTGGCTGTTCGTGCCCTCCACGATGCCTTTGAACTGGACGCTCCCGAGATTTCCCTGAGTTGATCCGGTTAACGGGCTACTATCAAAAGTCAGGGTCCGAACGGAGATGTCGACGGACCCATTACCACAGAGGCTGACGAGTTATGTTGATTTTGACCCGCCGAATTGGTGAGGTGCTCCGCATCGGTGACGACGTCGCCATCACCGTGCTTGGCATCAAGGGAAACCAGGTCCGAATCGGTATTGATGCGCCCAAGGATGTCGCCGTGCATCGCGAGGAAATCTACCAGCGCATCAAGAGCGAAACCGACGAAGGCGAGAGCAACGAGTCGGCCTGAGTTTTCTCACGTTTCCATCACCCGATGAATCGCGCCGTCTGCCGGCGTGACAGGGTGGTGTGTGTGCCGTTCCCGGCCCGAGTCGGGGCGGGATGCGCGGGCATGAGCGCGCCGGAAGGGCGTTGATTCTTGCCGTCAAAGCCGCTACCATGCGGCGCTTGTTGGAGAGGTGGCCGAGTGGCTGAAGGCGCTCCCCTGCTAAGGGAGTAAGGGGTTTATAGCCCCTTCGAGGGTTCGAATCCCTCTCTCTCCGCCACATGCAGAAAAGCCCCGTCCGGGATCGCCGGACGGGGCTTTTTGTCGTCCGGGCCATGTCCGCCACGACGGCGCTGTCAGGAGCCCGGACGGTTCCTCGCTGCCATCAGCTCGGCGTATTCCTCGGGGGCGAGGATCTGCCGCAGGTCGACGAAACTGCCGCTCTCCTGTTCCTTCAGCGCGGGCAACGCTTCGAGCAGGCGCTGGGCTGCCCGGTCCGGGGAGAGCAGCGTGTCGGTGCCGCGCGCAGCCTGGATGCGCTCGAGGGCGGGGAAGCGGTTGGCGTCGGCCTGTTCGAGCAGAGTGTCGATGATGCGGGTGTCCACCAGTCCCGGCGCCACAGCGGCGACGTGCGTGTTCTCGAACTCGTGCGCGTACAGGCGGCAGAGCATGTTCAGCCCGGCCTTGGACAGGGCGTAGCCGCCCCAGCCGCGATTGCCGAGCACCGCCGCCCCCGACGAGATCGCCACGATCTGGTCGATCTCGATGCCCGAGGCCAGCAGCCAGTCGAGGACCACCTTGTTCGACCAGACGTTGATGTCCATGATCTCGCGCAACCGACCGAGGGACAGGCGGCTCATGTCCTCGATCTCGCCCAGGATCCCGGCGTTGAGGACCACCAGGTCGAGATGTCCCACGCCGTCGAGCAGGCGATCCAGCGCCGGTCCGATGGCATCCAGGTCCGACAGGTCGCAGCGCACGTCGGTCACGTGGGGCGCAAGTTCGTTGCAGCCACGCCGGCTGCAGCCGTAAATCCCGTACTCGCGTTCGAGCAGGGCCTGGCTGAGGGCGAGGCCCAGTCCGCTGCTGTTTCCCGTGATCAGTGCATGCGGTTGATTCATCCTCCCTCCGTTCAGTGCAGTTCGGCGAGCAGACGCCGGATCATTCGCTCGGCCTGCTGTCCGTAGCCGCCGCCGAAAAGGTTGAAGTGATTGAGGACGTGGTAGAGGTTGTACAGGGTCTTGCGTGTCCGGTAACCGGCGTCGAGCGGGAGATGGGCCTCGTAGGCCCGGTAGAAACCCGGCGCGAAGCCACCGAACAGTTCGGTCATCGCGATTTCCGCCTCGCGGTCGGCACGGTAGGTGGCCGGGTCAAAGAGTACCGGGGTGCCGTCGGCGAGCCCGCCGTGGTTTGCCCCCCACATATCGCCGTGGATCAGGGCCGGCCAGGGGCGGTAGTCGGAGAAGAAGGCCGGCAGGCTCTCGACCAGTTCGTAACCGGCCTCGGCCACGTTGGCGGACAGGCCGCGTTCGGCCGCCCAGTCGAGCTGCGGGGCGAGTCGCCGCTGGCCGTAGAAGCGCGCCCAGTCCTCGTCCTCGCCGCCGAGCTGAGGCATGGCTCCGATGAAGTTGTCCTCTGGCCAGCCGAAGGCTGCCTGCGGCTCGGCGTGCAGTTCGGCCATCGCCTCGCCCAGGGCCGCGTCGTTCACCCGGGAGAGGTCCAGCCATTCGAGCAGCAGGTAGGCCGTGCCGTCGACGCTTCCCGATGCGACCACTTGGGGCGTGCGGATGCGCTCGCCCAGTGCCTCCAGGCCATGGGCTTCGGCGGGGAACATGCCGTCGTCGCGGTCGGGGTGGGTCTTGAGGAACAGCGGGCCGGCGTCGGTCTCCAGCCGGGCGGCGTCGGCGATGCAGCCCCCGCCGATGCCGCGCTGAGCCTCGACGGTCAGCCGGTCGCGTTGCGCGACGGCCTCTGCCAGCGGCCCTGGTGCTGCCTCGCTCTCGTGCAGCCGGGCCAGTGCGTCGTCAAGGATTGCCTGATACGTGGTGTGGGCAGCCATGGGTCGCGTAGAGCTCCTCCTGTCTTGCCTCGATCCATTCCCGGGCGATCGCGTTGATCTCGGCAGCCGTGCGGCCTTCCGTCTCGATCGGCGGGCCGAACACCACGTGGATGGTGCCGGGCGTCAGCGGAAAGCCGCCCTTGGGCCAGAGGCAGCCCGAGTCGATCGCCATCGGGATGACCTTGGCATGGGTGTGGGCCGCGAGCGTCGCGCCCCCGATGCGATAGTTGGGAGGCTTGCCCGGGCGAGTGCGGGTGCCTTCGGGGAAGATCACCACGTCACGTCCCGATGCCAGGGCCGCTTCGCCCTGCTCGATGATCTGGCCGAGCGCCTTGCGCCCGGCCGAGCGGTCGATCGCGATGGGGCCGACGGCCGCCAGCCCTTGGCCGAATACCGGGATGCGCAACAGCTCCCGCTTGAGCACGAAAGCGGGCAGTTTCAGCACCGAGGGGAGAAACATCGTCTCCCAGGTGGACTGGTGCTTGGCCAGGATCAGGCTGCCGCCCTCGGTCGGGAGATGTTCAAGCCCCCGGACCTCGTGGCGGACGCCGGCCACATGGCGCGCCAGCCACAGGATGGTGCGCCCGTAGGAAAACAGCAGGGCGTAGCGCTTCTCGAGCGGCAGCAGGAACGCCACGAGTATCAGCGGGGCGTGCAGGATCAGCGAGGCCGAGCCCAGCAGGGCGAACAGCAGCGAACGGATCCAGCGCAGCACCGCCCCGGCCTCAGGACTGCAGCTGCGAGACGTCGGCGATGGCGAGGAACAGCGCGTTGATCCTCGCCAGCAGGGCGAGGCGGTTGCGCCGCAGGGCGTCGTCCTCGGCCATGACCATTACCGTGTCGAAGAACTCGTCCACCGGCTCGCGCAGGGCGGCCAGGGCGGTGAGCGCCTCGGTGTAGTCGCCCTCGGCCAGCAGCCCCTCGATGCGCGGGCCCACCGCGCTGACCGACTCCCACAGCCGCTGCTCGGCCGATTCGACCAGCCGGTCCTCGTCGACCGACTCCGGCAGGGTTTCCTCGGTCTTCTTGAGGATGTTGGCGATGCGCTTGTTGGCCGCGGCCAGGGCCTCGGCCTCGGGCAGTTCGATGAAGGCGTTGACCGCCCGCATGCGCTGCTCGAAGTCCAGCGGCCGGCGCGTGCCGGTCATGGAGACGGCCTGGAAGACGTCGCTGCGGATGCCGCGGTCGAGGCTGTAGCGATGTTGGCGCTCGGTGATGAACTCGAACACGCCCATGACGTGATCGCCCGCCTCGGGCACCTTGTCGGCCAGCCCCTCGGCCGCCGCCTCCAGCAGCTCGACCAGGTCCAGGTCCAGCTCCTGCTCGACGAGGATGCGCAGCACGCCCAGCGCGGCGCGGCGCAGGGCGAAGGGATCCTTGGCGCCGGTGGGCGCCTGGCCGATGGCGAAGATGCCCATCAGCGTATCCAGCCGATCGGCCAGGGCCACGGCCTGTGCCACGGCATTGCGGGGCAGGTCGTCGCCGGCTCGGCGCGGGCGGTAGTGGTCGTCCAGCGCTACCGCGACGTCCTCGGGCATGCCCTCGTGACGGGCCAGGTAGCAGCCGATGGTGCCCTGCAGGCCGGCGAACTCGCCCACCATCTGCGTCTGCAGGTCGCACTTGCACAGGCGTGCGGCGCGGCGGGCGGCCTGCGCGTCGGCATGGATGCGCTCGGCGATGAACTCGGCCAGCCGCTCGATGCGCAGCACCTTGTCGAACACGCTACCCAGTCGCTTCTGGAAGACCAGCTGCTTGAGCGATTCCAGGTGGGACTCCAGCGGAGTCTTGAGGTCGCCTTCCCAGAAGAACATGGCATCCGAGAAGCGCGGCCGGATCACCCGTTCGTTGCCGTGGCGCACCGCGTCCATGTCGCGGCTGTCGATGTTGGCCACGGTGACGAACCACGGCATCAGCGCGCCATTGGCGTCCAGGACGGGGAAGTACTTCTGGTCGTCCTGCATGGTGTACATCAGCGCCTCGTGCGGCACCTCGAGGAAGCGCTCCTCGAACCGCCCGGCCACGGCCACCGGCCATTCGACCAGCGCGGTGACCTCGTCGAGCAGGTCGGCGTCGATGCGGGCGGTGCCGCCGGCGCGCTCGGCCGCCTCTTTAACCTGAGCTTCGATGCGTTCGCGGCGCTCGGCGAAGTCGGCCAGCACGTGGCCGGACTCGCGCAGGGTGGCCACGTAGTCGGCCGGGCGCTCGACGGTGAGCGCCTCCGGGTGGTGGAAGCGGTGCCCGAATGTCTGGTTGCCGGCGGCCTGATTGAACAGGGTCATGTCGACCACCTGCTCGCCGTGGATGGCCAGCACCCAGTGCACCGGGCGGATGAACTCGGCGCGCGAGCTGCCCCAGCGCATGCGCTTCGGGGTGGGCAGGCGGTCGAGCGCCCGCTCGACGATGCCCGGCAGCAGCTCGGCGGCGGCCTTGCCCGGCTCGGTGTGCCGGTGGACCAGCCACTCGCCCTTGTCGGTCTTCATGGTCTCGAGCTGGTCGGGCTCCACGCCGACGCTGGCGGCAAAGCCG
Organism: Guyparkeria sp.; assembly: GCF_041687595.1. Taxonomy (NCBI): domain Bacteria; kingdom Pseudomonadati; phylum Pseudomonadota; class Gammaproteobacteria; order Chromatiales; family Thioalkalibacteraceae; genus Guyparkeria; species Guyparkeria sp. The sequence goes on from NZ_JAWLBP010000018.1 coordinate 32,360, forward strand.
GTCAGCGCCTTCGTCGGGTTGCCATCACCGTCGTAGGCGGCCTTGACCGCCGGGCCGCGGCGCTCGACCGGCTTGGGCGCGGTCTGGGTCACCAGATCGGCGACGCGCACGGCCAGGCGGCGCGGGGCGGCGTATGCGGTGATGCCGCCGTGGGCGAGGTCGGCCTGTTCGAGCCCGTCCCGCATTTCCTCGGCCAGCGCGTCGCGCAGGGTGGTCAGGGCCTTGGGCGGGAGTTCCTCGGTGCCCAGTTCGAAAAGAAAGTCCGCCGTGTCAGTCATGGTCAGTCCGTATCAATTGGCAGTGCGTTGGTGGGGCGGGGTTCGGGTCAGGCGCTCGCCGTGTCGCCGTCGGCACGGCCCATGGGGAAGCCCAGCGCCTCGCGGGCGGCAAAGTAGCGCTCGGCCACCGCGCGGGCCATGGTGCGCACGCGCAGGATGTAGCGCTGGCGCTCGGTCACCGAGATCGCGCGGCGGGCGTCGAGCAGGTTGAAGGCATGCGAGGCCTTGAGCACCTGCTCGTAGGCCGGCAGCGGTAGGTCCGCTTCCACCAGGCGCAGGCACTCGCCCTCGGCGTGGTCGAAATGCCGGAAGAGAAAGTCGGTGTCCGCATGCTCGAAGTTGTACGTCGACTGCTCCACCTCGTTCTGGTGGTAGACGTCGCCATAGGTAATGACACCGGCATCCGAGCGCGACCAGACCAGGTCGTAGACGTTCTCCACGCCCTGCAGGTACATCGCCAGGCGCTCCAGCCCGTAGGTGATCTCGCCGGAAACCGGGTGACAGTTGAGCCCGCCGACCTGCTGGAAGTAGGTGAACTGCGTCACCTCCATGCCGTTGAGCCAGACCTCCCAGCCTAGGCCCCAGGCGCCCAGCGTCGGCGACTCCCAGTTGTCCTCGACAAAGCGGATGTCGTGGGTCAGCGGGTCGAAGCCCAGCCGGGTCAACGACTCCAGGTACAGCTCCTGGATATTGTCCGGCGAGGGCTTCAGGAGTACCTGGAACTGGTAGTAGTGCTGCAACCGGTTGGGGTTGTCGCCGTAGCGCCCGTCGGTGGGCCGCCGCGAGGGCTGCACGTAGGCCGAGCGCCACGGTTCGGGGCCGATCGAGCGCAGGAAGGTGGCCGGGTGGAACGTGCCCGCGCCCACCTCGATATCCAGCGGCTGGAGCACCGCGCAGCCCTGCTCGGCCCAGAAGCTCTGCAAGGCGAGGATCAGGCCCTGGAAGGTCGACAGGTCGAAGCGCGTTTCGATGGAAGGCTGGCTCATGAGTATTCTTGGTTGAATCGTGTCTGGACGCGGCCCCGTATCGGGCCGAACGCAAAGCGGCCATAGTATACCGATGGGCGG
>NZ_JAWLBP010000019.1:0-33370 GCF_041687595.1 Guyparkeria sp.
CGCGGCAGCGATCAGGCCCGCAGGGCCAAGGCGTCGGGGTGTCCTTCTTTTCGTCGGTTTTCTTGGACAAGCAAGAAAACCGACTCGCGCGCCAAGCACGGCGGCCAATCAGTGCCGACTTGAGCAACCGGCGCGTGAAATCATTCCATCGCATTTCATCACGCGGCAATCCCTTCGAGGGCCAATTTTTTGTTCATCGCACGTCGGCGTGAAAAGCCATCATGGAAGACTTTCAGTCTGCCACCGCCGAGGCCACTTGCTCGGCCCGCTGCTGCAACTCGCCAGCGTTTTCCAACCCGTCGATAAACCGCTGGGGAATTCCGCTCAAGCCCACCTGTGCCCCCGTAAGCGCACCGGTCAGCATCGCCCGGGCCATGTTCTGGCCACCGCCATTGACCGCGTGCAATACCGCCGCCTCAAAATCGTCTGCAAATTTTGCCGAGAGGTAGTAGGCAGCCGGAAGTTGGTGATAAATGGCGCACGGCATGCCGTACACCAGAGAGACCTTCCAGGGCGGCTCGATTCGCACCCCGGGATCGGCAGCCGCTGCTGCTATGAAAGACGCTGTCAGCAGTGCATCGGGCGAGGCAAAACGGCCTGCCCGGGGCGGGTCCGGCTGGCCCGGCTGGGGCGGCTGAAGATCATCGCTGGTCACAGCATGAAACGGCAGATCACCACTTTTCACCAAGGCCATCAACTTACCGGAGATTTCCGCATCCAGGCGTTGCCCCTGAACCAGCTGGGCCAGCAGCGCACCGTACGCCACGGTCATGGCGACCACCGTTTCGTCCACCTGCGTCAGTGCGGTGTTGTCGGCAATGGCGGCAGCCAGCTTTTTAGGCTCGAATGCATAGCGCACGGCAATGGCAAGCGTGCGCTCGATGGCCTCGGTGGTGTCGGCGTGGCCACCGACTTCACCCCAGGGCAAGCCGTGCTCGACACGTTTTCGCCAGGCATCGCGGATGGATTGGCTGGTGTAACCGCCGGGACCAGAGGCCGGGGTGCCATCGAGCAACGGGAAGAGGTCGTCATCCAGCCGCCGGCAGAAATCACCTTCGTCGTACCCATTCGCCTCGACCAGGGAACGCAGCGTCAGGTCGAGAATGACCCCCGCCTGGGAGAGCTGGCCTGCCTTGAGGCCCTCGTGGTATCGACCGGGCTTGGGGTCGGTGTAACCGTCGATCCAGTCGCCGTAGTCCCGACGCAACTCGTCGAGGTTGTAGTACCAGTGCGGACCCAGCGCCAAGGCATCGCCGATAAAGGCTCCCATGATCGCGCCGGCGGCCCGGTTCTGGATATCGTCGCGATTGGTCATGGGGCCTCCGACGGTGATTCGGTAAAGACGTCTCCGGCTATCGCTTACAAGCGTAGTCGCCACTCGGGTGGACATCCATCAGCCGATCGGGAGGGCATACCGGGGGAGAATCGTTTCGCACGCCGGTTGCACAGAGTGACCATGGGCTAACGCCGTGCCCGGCGCGCGAGCCCCTTTTCTTGCTTGTCCAAGCCAAGTTATGGCTGTGGGGGCGAAAAGAAGGACAACCCCACGGCTTGGCCCTTTCGGGCCTTCGAGGCCGGACAGCGTCCGACCTCGAAGCCTCACGACCGCCGGCTGGCTCGGGGCCGGCTCGACGCGACGTCGTGTCGCGCTGAGCCTCGGAGCGACGTCCATGTCGCTCCGACCCCGGCCACCCGCCGGCCGTGAGGCAAACCGTCAAGGGGCGAAAACCTTCGTTCACCGCCGTGCCGATGCACTCAGAAAAGCGTTCTGCCCCTTTTCTCCTGCCCCTTTTCTAAACGCGCCAACGGCGTGTGCCCAACCATAAACCGCACCAAGCAAATTATTCATGACACCGAGTTATCAGGCTCGACTGTCCCCTTCGCCCTTGCCGAGCGGCCGGGGTGCCGCAGGGTCGGGGCGGCATGGACGCCGCCCCGAGGTTCGCCGCGACAGGACGTCGCGTCGAACCGACCGGTCCGCGGCACCCCGGACGGGAGGGAAGCCCGTAGGGCCAAGGCGAGGGGTGCCCTTCTCTTTGGGCACTTCCTCTTGGGCAAGCAAGAGAAAGTGCCTCGCGCGCTTGCCAAAGCGGTTTGGTAATCGGCACATGACATTGAAAGCGTGCGAAATCGAGAAACTCTTAAAGGGTTCTGACCCCGTTTCCCGCGGAGTGGCCATGAGCTGCCGCCGTGCCGACACACGCAGAAAAGTGTTCTGACCCCTTTTTACTGCGTCAAGACCTTCATGTTAACTGGACACATCGTCGACAACAGCTTCCAACTTATCAAAATAGATCCTTAATTGATTAAAGTCCGTATCGCTAATTCCTTTGGCGTGGGCATCTGGCCTTCCTATCCTATTGATCTCTTCGAGCATAACTTCAAATTTCGCCTTACCCATATCGAAAATATTTTCAAAAAAGGACCAATCTCTTTTTACAATATTTATAAGATCAAGAAAAAAGAGCGGCGAAGACTCTTTGCTAAGGAGGTCATCAAGGCCATGGCCCGACAAGCTACCTCTCCGACCCTCAGGAATCGCGGACGTTACAGCTGTGTGAGCCTTACTTCGCCCTTTCGTTATGATCAACGTGTTCCTTATAACACCTCTTAAATTTTTCTCAAATCTATTACGTCGCACTGATATTTCCTGAACTTTTTCTTCTGGCGACATAGACAGTGGTTGCCTATCATGCTTATGCCTCAATAATTCAGATAAATTCTCTATGTTAAAGTAGTAACCTGATGCACCCTTGTTGATTACACCATAACCGATCAAATGGCGCACCAGAGAATGATCTGATTCAGCAAGGGAATGAAAACTTTCGAAGTCATTATTCGCTAAGAACTTAATCATCTCATATTCGTCTGGATACCAGTCAATGAGAACTCTGAGCATCATATCCAGGTAGCCTTTCGAGCTCGAATAAAACTCTTCTTTTGCCTTTCTGTATAAGGTTAAATCGACGTCCGTAGGTCGCTTTTTACTGGACAGCTTATGTATATGACTGCATACCTGTCTAATGAGAAATGGATGACCTCCAAAATCCTCTTTAAGCTTAGCTGTAATAAGGCCATCAAATCTCAACCCCATGTAATTGCCAAGCTTACGCACCATTTCTGAGACTTGATCAACGTCGAAAAGAGGGACGTATTGGCTCGGCATAGAGGCATATATTGGGTTGTCATGGCCCTTAATATGTGACGCCTCAATACAACCAGGGTTAGTCCCAACTAACATATAGCAGAACACTTCTGGATATTTTTGATAAAATCCTCGAAGAGTTTGCCAAAAATACACGAAATCTTCCTCATCATGCCAATGTGACGAAGAGGCCGTACCTGGCGTTATTCGTTCGATTTCATCAAAAATGAACAAGGTTCCTTGTCTTTTTTTAGACTGATAAATTTTTATAATATCTTCTTCAAAACTATCTGCAGCGTTCTTTTCGGAATAACGACCCTCAGTTGAAATTTTTAACCTCGAATCCTTTTCCTTGTGATAAAGCTTAACAAGCTTTTCCAAAAGCTCATTCCACCTAAGCAGATGTATCGAGGGGCTTTCACAGTCTATTGAAACGACTTGATCATTATTGACAGCAAGCTTCCTCTCCAATGCGTATACTATTGATGTCTTCCCACTTTTTCTTAAGCCAAAAAGACTGGTATGTTCGCCAGAATGATATCTATTAACGATCTCTGTGATTAGAGGATTTCGACCAAAGAAGTACAGGTCGCGTTTCAGAGGAGACAAAAACGAAAAAAGGTCTCGAGAATAGAAATGTTTTCTGAACTTATTCTCCAGAACATTTACAGCATCACCCTTAATCATATCATGATACGAGACAGGAATTATTATTTGATTTTCGGGGTCAGATTTTAGAATATTTTCCACTTTATCTTCAACATTATCAGCTTTCGACAAAAGCACTCCACACATAGTTTCTGTGCGAAGCTTAGGAAGCCTTCGATATACTTCATCGAAAAAATCAAGTGATCGTGGTTCGAAATTGGGGTAGTCGCTTAAGACACAGACAACCTCGCGCTCAATGTTAAACATCTCAGATGTACGTTGAGATGGCTTCATTAAAAAATAGTTATATTTAGATTTTGCAATATATATCTCTTCACCTGAATTAGTCATATACCAATCCCGAGAGAGTTTCTCCAATATAACTCTTTCTTCTCCATTAAATCTGGATAAGTTAAACTGCTTGTGAAACCCTGGATTAGTAATGCTTTTGTCGATCATAGTTCATTCCACTAACCATGTAATTTTGAGCAATTGCTAACGGCCGAAAGCACCAGCGCGTCAGCGTGCGGTGACTTTCTTTGTCAGGCCTTCTTCCTCCATCTCAGGAAGGCTCCGAGAAAAGGGGTCAGAACCCTTTTTTGTATCGGCCATGGCCTCAGGAACGGGGCGTCTGCACGCCCGAGGTGCTTGATGGCCCCTTTGATTCGGTGGGCGTGCGTCCTTGCCATTCGAGGCGCTCCTTTCTGCCGACGGGATGGGGCTCTGGCGTTGCCCCGGCGTCCCGCCATTCGTGGTGTCCAATTTGCAGGCTATCGCATATAGGTAACGGAATGCACGGCACGGGATGGCGGGTTGAAAATAAAAACGCCCCGACAGGATCAGTCGAGGCGTTTGATGGTGCGTGCAGCCGTGTCGGTTAGGGAATGACCTACTGCCGAACACCCTCCACCGACAACGTCACCTCGGCCGTCGTCGCCGCCGGCCCCAAATCGTAATCGATACCGAAGTCCTTGAGCGTGAGCGTGGTGGTGCCGTGGAAACCGGCACGGTAGCCGCCCCACGGGTCGTCGCCCTCGCCGATCTTCTCGGCCTCGATCTCGATCTCCTTGGTCACGCCGCGCATGGTCAGATCGCCGGTGATGACGAAGCCGTCGTCGGTCGACTCGATGCCGGTGCTCTTGAAGGTGGCTTCGGGGTATTCCTTCACGTCGAAGAAATCGTCACCGCGCAGGTGCTTGTCCCGCTCGGCGTGGTTGGAGTCGAGGCTGGCCATGTCGATGGTCACGTCGACGCTGGCATCCTCGATGGCACCGTCCTCGTACTCGAAGCCGCCCTCGAAGTCGTTGAAGCGGCCGTAAAGCCAGGAAAAGCCGAGGTGGTTGATACGCCACTCGATGAAGGCGTGCTGGCCTTCGGTGTCGATGACGTACTCGGCGGCCTGCGCGGAGACCGGCAGGGTGACGGCCGGGAGGGCAATGGCACCGGCAAGCAGTGCGGCAGACAGTTTGCGGGGGAACATGGTCATTCTCCTTTCCTCGTGGGTGAATCGATATCCCCGGGACGCAGCATGCGCATCAGCGTGCCGTCCCGGTCGATGAACTGGTGCTTGAGTGCGGCGGCCGCGTGGAGGCCGGTCAGCACGATCACGGTCCAGGCGAGCCAGAAGTGCACGACTCCGGCCACGTCCTCCTGGTCCGGCAGGTCGGCGACGGTCGCCGGCACGGAAAACAGGCCGAAGACGTCGATGGCGCTACCGTCGGCCGTGGAAATGAGGTAGCCCGCTACCATCACCGCCAGCAGGAGGGCGTACAACGCCCCGTGCACGAGGCGGGCGGCGACACGCTCGATGCGACTGCCGGGCAACGCGGGCGAGGGATTGATCCCGCGCCAAACCAGCCGACCGACGACCGCCAGGAACAGCAGCACGCCCACGGCCTTGTGAATGGCGGGCGCCTGGCGGTACCAGGGGTCGTAGTAGGTCAGTTCCACCATCCATAGCCCCAGGCCGAACAGGCCGAAGACCACCAGGGCCACCAGCCAGTGCAGGGTGATCGCCACCCAGCCGTATCCCTTCCGTGTATTGCGCCAACGCATCTCGACTCGTACCAGCCTCGTCTTCGAACCTCGAACTGGATTCTGGTCGTTGCCCGGGTGGATTTAAACCACTAATCTCTCAAAACACTGTTGCCCAAAAGAGAACAATATGGACCGTTTCACCGCCCTGGCCACCTTCGTCCGCGTGGCCGACACCGGCTCGATCAGCGGCGCGGCGGAACGGATGGACGTCGCCAAGTCGGCGGTCAGCCGCCGGCTGCGGGACCTGGAAAGGCACCTGGGGGTAGAGCTGTTCCACCGCAGCACCCGGCATCTCGCGCTCACCTCGTCGGGCGAGGCGTTCTACCACCGCGCCCGACGCATTCTCGCCGACCTCGACGAGGCCGAAGAGGCCGTCACCCGCGAGCACGGCGAACTGACCGGGACGCTGCGCGTCGCCGCCCCCCTGTCCTTCGGCCTGATGCATCTCCAGCCGGCCATCGCCGCGTTCATGAACGCCCATCCCGGCGTGGAATTCGACCTGGACCTGGACGACGACGAGATCGACCTGGTCGGCAAGGGCTTCGACCTCGGCATTCGCCTGGCGAGCCTGCCGGACTCCACCCTGATGGCGCGCCGTCTCGCCCCGATCCGAAACATCGCGGTCGCCAGCCCGGACTACCTCGCCCGGCACGGCACCCCGACGCACCCCGCCCAACTGGCCGACCACGAGTGCCTGGTCTACAGCAACGTCCCCGAAACCCGTGTCTGGGGCTTCACCGACGAGCGGGGGCGCTGGCGACCCGTGCGCGGCCGGCGACGCCTGCGGGTGAACAACGGCGACTTCTTGCGCGAAGCCGCCATCGCCGGCGCCGGCATCACCATCGAGCCGACCTTCATCCTGCACCGGGCCATTGCCGACGGCCGCCTGGTGCCGATCCTCACCAACGTGGGCTGGCCGGAGATCGGGGCCTATGCCGTCTATCCCCAGACCCGCCACCTGTCCGCCCGCGTGCGTGCGTTCATCGACTTTCTCGCCGAGCGGTTCGCCGGCGAGCCCTACTGGGACAGCGGACTCCCGCTGGCGACTGCTCCCGCCGGCGCTGAGGCGGGATATCAATCGAAGTTGGACTGGGAATGATTCTCATTTGACACGTGGATTTCGGCTCGCTATCGTGACGCCCATTGATCGAGTCCCATCCAACACCGGCGCCCTTTCCGCGAGAGGTACGAACATGACACGCTTGATCCGATTCGCCGCCATTGCCCTGGCCGCTTCCGGCCTGACGCTGGCCGGCTGCAGCGATTCCGACAACCCGGAAACCGGCACTGGCGCCGAGCAGGGCGCAACCTCGATCAACGTCTACTCCGCGCGCAAGGAAGACCTGATCGCCCCGCTGCTGGACCGCTTCACCGACGAGACCGGTATCGAGGTCAAGCTGCTGACCGCTGGCGCCGGCGCCCTGCTCTCCCGCCTGGAAAGCGAAGGCCGCAACACCCCGGCCGACCTGCTGATCACCGTGGACGCCGGCAACCTGCACCGCGCCAAGGAGGCCGGCGTGCTCAAGGCGGTCGAATCGACCGAGCTCGAAGAGCGCATCCCGGCCAACCTGCGTGACGTCGACAACCAGTGGTTCGGCCTGTCACAGCGCGCCCGGGTGATCTTCACCCACAAGGAGCGTGTCGAGGACGGCGCGATCACGAGCTACGCCGACCTGGCCGATCCGGCGTTCAAGGGACGGATCTGCATTCGCTCCTCGGACAACGTCTACAACCAGTCGCTGGTCGCCTCGCTGATCGCCGCACACGGCGAGGAGTGGACGGAAGAATGGGCCAAGGGCCTGGTGGCGAACATGGCACGCAAGCCGCAGGGCGGCGACCGTGACCAGATCCGCGCCGTGGCCGCCGGCGAGTGCGACATCGCCGTGGCGAACACCTATTACTATGGCGCGATGCAGAACGGCAGCGACACCGACCGCGCCGCCGCCGAATCCGTGCGCCTCATCTGGCCGAACCAGGACGAGCGCGGGGCGCACGTGAACGTCTCCGGCGCCGGCATGGTGGCTGCCAGCACGAAGGACGAGGCAGTCACGCAGCTGCTCGAGTTCCTGACCACCGAGGCCTCCCAGGAGTGGTACGCCCAGGTCAACAACGAATTCCCGGTGCGCCCGGGTGTCCCCGCCTCGGAGACGCTGGCGAACTGGGGCGAATTCAAGGCCGATGACCTGAACCTGTCCCGCCTGGGCGAACTCAACCCGCAAGCGGTCCGCCTGATGGACCGGGCCGGATGGCAGTAAGACCCGACGGCACCACCGCCGTACTGACCGACAGGCCGCCTGCCCTTCGCGGGGCAGGCGGCCTGTCCGCGTGGAAGTCGGGCATGATCCTGATCACCGCGCTGCTGGCCATCCCGCTGGCGGTGATCGTCGCCTCGGTGTTCTGGCCGGACAAGTCGACCTGGTCGCACCTGGCCGACACGGTACTGGCCGACTACGTGATCAATTCCGCCCTGCTCGCCGTGGGCGTGGGTCTGGGCACCTTCGTCATCGGCACCGGCACGGCCTGGCTGCTGTCGGTCTGCGAGTTCCCCGGGCGGCGGGTGTTCGAATGGGCGCTGCTGCTGCCACTGGCCATGCCGGCCTACATCATCGCCTATACCTACACCGGCCTGCTCGACGTCGCCGGACCGGTGCAGTCCGGCCTGCGAGCGGTGACCGGCTGGTCGGTGGGCGAATACGCCTTCCCCGAGGTGCGCTCGATCGGCGGGGCGATCGTGATGCTCACCCTGGTGCTCTACCCGTACGTCTACATGCTCTCGCGGGCGGCCTTCCTCGAGCAGTCGGCGAGCGCGCTCAACGTGGCCCGTTCGCTGGGTCTCAACCCCTGGCAGATGTTCCGCCGCGTGGCCCTGCCGCTGGCCCGGCCCTCGATCGTCGCCGGGCTCTCGCTCGCGATCATGGAGACGCTGGCCGACTACGGCACGGTGCAGTACTTCGGCATCCCGACGCTGACCACGGGCATCTTCCGCACCTGGTTCGGGCTGGACGACACCATCGCCGCCGCGCAGCTATCCGCCCTGCTGCTGACCCTGATATTCACGGTAATCATCATCGAGCGGCTCTCCCGGCGCCAGGCCCGCTATCACCACCACGGCCACTGGCAGGTGCGACCGTCGTTCCGGCTGGGCCGGGGGGCGGCGACGCTGGCGTTCATCGCCTGCGCCCTGCCGCTGCTGTTCGGCTTCGTCCTGCCTTCGGCCCAGTTGCTGACCTGGGCGATGGAAGTCACCCCCACCCGCGATCTGGGCGAGTTCGCGCTGCTGGCGGGGCGCTCGCTGGGGCTGGCCGGGCTGACCGCCCTGCTCGCCCTGCTGCTGGCGCTGTTCCTCGCCTACGGCCATCGACTGATGCCAGGAAGGCTGACCTTCACCATCAACCGCATCGCCGGCATGGGCTACGCCGTGCCCGGCACGGTGATCGCGGTCGGCGTGATCATCCCCTTCGCCGCCTTCGACAACGCCATCGACGCCTGGGCGAGGGCGCAGTTCGGCTTCGGCACCGGGCTGCTGCTCTCCGGCACCCTGTTCGCGCTGGTGTTCGCCTACCTGGTGCGCTTCCTCGCCGTGGGGCTGAACACCGTGGAAGCGGGACTCGGGCGCGTGCGCTCGAGCATGGACGATGCAGCCCGCTCGATGGGAACCTCACCGGGCATCACCCTCTGGCGGGTGCATATCCCGCTGATTCGTGGCAGTCTTCTCACCGCCGCCCTGCTGGTGTTCGTCGACGTGCTCAAGGAGCTGCCGGCGACACTCGTGCTGCGGCCATTCGATTTCAACACGCTGGCGGTCAGGGCATTCGAACTGGCCTCCGACGAGCGGCTGCGAGACGCGGCCCTGCCGGCTCTGGCCATCGTGGCCGCCGGCCTGATCCCGGTCATCCTGGTCAGCCGTTCGATCACCCGCGCGAGAGGACATGAAGGCACAGCCAACAGCCGAGGGGCCAACGATGAATAGTCCGGCGGCGCAGCCGGTTTCCCGCGTGGAGGCATGCCGGTCGTGAGCGAGCGCCTGAGCCTGGTCGACCTGACGGTGCGCTTCGGCGACACCGTCGCCGTCGAAGACGTCAGCCTCAAGTTGCCGACGGGCGTGATCGGCTGCCTGCTGGGCCCGTCGGGCTGCGGCAAGACCTCGATCCTGCGTACCGTGGCCGGCTTCGAGTCGCCCAGCGCGGGCGTGGTGCGCCTGCACGGCAACACCGTGGCCGGTGCCGGCTGGGGCCACCCCCCCGAGCAGCGTCACGTGGGCATGATCTTCCAGGACCTGGCCCTGTTCCCGCACCTGACCGTGGCGGACAACATCGGCTTCGGCCTGCCGAAGAAACCGGTCGACGCCCGCCGCAAGCGCGTCGCCGAGCTGCTCGACCTGGTCGGCCTGCCCGGCATGGGGGCACGCTATCCGCACCATCTGTCCGGCGGACAGCAGCAGCGCGTCGCCATCGCCCGGGCCCTGGCACCGAAACCCGAAATCCTGCTGCTCGACGAGCCCTTCTCCAGCCTGGACGTGGAGCTGCGCGACACCCTGCCGCGCGAGCTGCGCGACATCCTGCGCGAGGCGGAGACCACCGCCCTGCTGGTCACCCACGACCAGGCCGAGGCCTTCGCCATGGCCGACATCGTCGGCGTGATGCAGGCCGGGCGTCTGCACCAGTGGGACACCGCCTACAACCTCTACCACCGTCCCGAGACGCCGTTCGTCGCCGACTTCATCGGCCAGGGCACGCGCATCGGCGGAACCATGGTGGGCCCCTGCCGCGTGAAGACCGAGCTGGGCCTGCTGGAGGGGCAGGTCTCTCACGAGTATCCGCCGGGCACGGAAGTCGACGTGCTGGTGCGCCCGGACGACGTGATCATCGACCCCGACGGCATCGGCGTGGCCGAGATCGAGGAGCGCGTCTTCCGCGGCGCGAACTTCCTCTATACGCTGAGGCTGCCCGGCGGCACGCGGCTGCTGAGCCTTGCGCCCAGCCACGACCACTACGCGCCGGGCGTGCGCGTCAACCTGCGCCCGGCCTTCACCCACCTGGTACTGTTCCCGCGGGGCAAGGGGCACGATCATGCCGATTCGGACGACGACTGAACGACTGGCCACCCTCCTGCTGCTCGCGAGCGCCCTCCCCGCCGCGGCGCAGACGCCGCTGTTCGACGCCCACCTGCACTACCAGGCCGAGCAGCGCGCCGAGATTCCACCGGAAGCGATCATCGCCACGCTCGTCGACAACGGCATCGAGCACGCCGTGGTCACCAGCACCCCGCCCGAGAACGCCCGGCTCCTCCACGAACTGGCTCCCGAGCGGATCATCCCCTTTCTCGGCGTCTACCGTGATGCCTCGGACAAGCCGGTCTGGATGCACGACGAGACCCTGCCGGGCCGGGTGGAGGCCTGGCTGGAAGAGGGCGACTGGCGTGGCATCGGCGAGCTCCACATCTTCGGCCCCGACCGAGACAGCCCGGTGCTAGAGCGGCTGGTCGAGATCGCCGCCGAGCGGGACCTCGTGCTGATGATCCACGGAGACCTGGCCGTCATCGACCGGATCTTCGCCATCGAACCGGACTCGCGGGTACTCTGGGCCCACCTGGGCGACCAGCCAGACCCCACGATCCTGCGCGCGGCCCTCGCCCGCCATCCCCACGGACTGTTCATCGACACCTCGGTCCGGGACGAGCGCTTCCTCGATGCCGACGGCCAACTGCTCCCCGAGTGGCGGGCGCTGTTCGTCGACCATCCCAACCGCTTCGTCGTCGGCGTGGACACCTACAGCCTCAAGCGCTGGCAGCGGTTCGGGGACGCCGCGCGGACCATCCGTCAGTGGCTCGACCAGCTGCCGCCCTCGGTGGCCGGACGCATCGCGCGGGAAAACGCCCGCGAACTGCTGCTCGATCCGTTGGCACTCGACGCCCCGGAGGCATCGGGACAACTGGACTTCGCCCGCTGATTGGACCATTCTTTCTGGCCGGGCCGGTTGGCCACAGGCTGAACGCATCAGGTCAGCGACGTGAGCCGACCGACCGGCGATCCCGGAGCAACCAGTGTTCAGACAATCGGCCACTCGATGAAGGCGCGCGACGAACAACCCCTCTCCCCGACGCGCCGCGGCTCGGCCTCACCGCTGACCATCACCCTGCTCTATGTCCTGTACGCGGGCCTGTGGATCCTGTTCTCCGACTGGTTGCTGGAACTCCTGATCGAGCCCGAGAAACTGGCACGATTCGGCCTGTTCAAGGGGTTGGCCTTCGTCGGGGTCACGAGCCTGCTGCTCTACCTGATGCTGCGCTGGCTCATGCCCGGCGCCGCTCGCCGGCCCGCCTCCGTCCGACCGTCACGCCATCGACCACGAGCCTCGGTCCATCTGACGGTGTTCCTGGCCAACGTGGCCGTGGTGGGCACCATCGTCGCCGGGGTGTATCTCAACCGGGCGCCGGCGATCATCGCCAACGGCACAAGCCAGCTGGCCGCCATCGCGGCCCTCAAGGCGGATCAGCTCTCCATCTGGCTCGATGAACGCGTCGGCGACGGGCGGGTGCTGCAGAAATCGAACGACTTCATCCGCGAGGTCGAGCGGGTGGTTTCCGGGGACGGGGACCAGGCCGAGTCGGCCCGCGAGGAGTTGGTCAACCTCTTCGCCGCCATGACCGAGGCCTACCGCTACGAGGGCCTGGCCCTGTTCGCCCCCGATGGGCAGCAGTTGCTAAACCGCGGCATCGAGACCTTGCCGGCCTCCATCGATGCCAAACTGGCTCGCACCGACGGGGCCATCGTCCGCCTGCCCCTGGCTTTCGACAGTCATGACCACCCGCACATGGACTGGCTGGTGCCGATCCCGCTGGAAACGCCGGCGGGGGAGCGGCGGCATGCCTGGGTGCTCATGCGCACGAACCCGGAGCTCACGATCCTGCCGCTGGTGCACCGGCCGGTCAGCGGCCATCTCACCGCCCGGACGTTCCTGGCCAAGGCCGAGAGCGAGCACGTCCTGCTCCTCGCTCCCGACGAACCGGACAACCCGGCCGACGCCTGGCCCAGACAGCCCTGGGACGAAAGCATGTTCGAGCGGTCCGACTTCCGCGCCGGCACCGTGGCACGTCCATTCGAGGGCGTGAACGCGAAGGGCGCGGCGGTCATCGGTGCCGCGCAGCCGGTCCCCGACACCGGCTGGCAGGTGGTCTCGACCATCGAGCGCGACGAGGCGCTCGCCCCGTTGCGCCAGGCCCTGGCTCTGCTGGCCCTGGTCGCCTTCTTCCTGCTGACGGTCATGGCGATGGCCCTGCTAATGCTCTGGCGGCGGACGCGCGAGAGCGAATCGCTACAGCTGCTGGCCCGTACCGCCGAACAGGATCGCCTGCTGCGCGTGTTCTACGACATGCCGTTCGTCGGCATGGCCATCACCTCGCCGGAAAGCGGGCGCATCCTGCAGGCCAACCCGCGCATGGCGGAAATGCTCGGTCACCCCGGCAAGACACTCACCGGCAAGCGCTGGTCCGAGCTGCTGCAGCATGCCGAGGGACCCGACGAGGCCGCCGAGCGGCAGGAACTCCTGGCCGGACAGCGGGAACAGTACCGGCATGAATACACCCTCATGCGTCCGGATGGCGAACCGGCCTGGATCCAGTTCGACATCCGCGCCACCCGGACCGAAAAAGGCGAAGCGGAATACCTGGTCGCCACCGCCGAGGACGTTACCGAACGCCGGCAGGCCCACCTCGCGCTGCAACGCCAGAAGGATCTCTACGACTTCCTCTCCCAGACCAACCAGGCCATCACCCGCTGCCGAACGGCCGACGAGCTGTTCGCCACGGTCTGTCAGGTGGCCGTCGAACACGGCCGCCTGGCTTTCGCCTGGATCGGCCGGATCGACCCGGATACCGGCGCGGTCGTGCCGGTGGCACGCTTCGGCGACGAGACCGGCTACATCGACAAGATCGAGGTCAGCGTCAACGCCGACGAGCCGGCCGGCATCGGGCCGGTGGGTCGTGCGGTACGCAAGGGCCGGCTGGAAGTGGTCAACCACTTTCAGACCGAGGACGACACGGCCGTCTGGCACGACCCCGCCCGCGAGGCCGGCGTGGATGCCGTGGCCGCCTT
Source organism: Guyparkeria sp. (assembly GCF_041687595.1). Classification (NCBI taxonomy): domain Bacteria; kingdom Pseudomonadati; phylum Pseudomonadota; class Gammaproteobacteria; order Chromatiales; family Thioalkalibacteraceae; genus Guyparkeria; species Guyparkeria sp. The sequence goes on from NZ_JAWLBP010000019.1 coordinate 13,923, forward strand.
CCCGATCTACCGCGGGGGCGAGGCGGTCGCCACGATGGCGCTCTACGCCGAGTCGACGGGCTTCTTCGACGAGGCGATCCGTACCACGGTCGACGACCTGGCCGCGGACCTCTCCTTCGCACTCGACCACTTCGACCGCCTCAAGGACCTGGAACAGGCCCGCGAGGCCGTCCGCGCCAGCCCGGCGGTCCTGTTCCGCTGGCTGCCCGAAACCGGCTGGCCGGCCGACTACGTCTCGGACAACATCGAGCAGTGGGGCTACGCCGCCGAGCAGTGGTACACGCGCGAGATCCGCTTCGCCGACATCATCCATCCCGACGACCTGCCCACCGTGGAGCGCGAGGTCGAGGACTTCCTCGATCAAGGGCTCAAGCAGTACCGGCAGGAGTACCGGCTGCGCATGGCCAATGGCGAGTACCGCTGGTTCGAGGACGTCACGCGGGTCCACAGCGACGAACAGGGGCAGCCCCTGTGGCTCGCCGGCGTGGTCACCGACATCCAGGACCGCCACGAGATCGAGGAGCACGAGCGCCTGATGGCCAAGGTGATCGAGAACACCCACGAGGGGGTGCTGATCACCGACCGCGACCAGGTCATCATCGAGGTGAACCCGGCCTTCACCGAACTGACGGGCTACTCGGCCGACGAGGTGGTCGGACACACGCCCCGCGTGCTCGAGTCGGGCCAGCACGGTCGTGCCTTCTACCAGGACATGTGGGCGTCATTGCAGTCGCACGGTCACTGGCAGGGGGAGATCTGGAACCGCCGCAAGAACGGCGAGATCTACCCCGAGATCCTGAGCATCAGCGCGATGGCCGACCGGGATGGATCGATCAGCCACTACGTCGGGCTCTTTGTCGACATCACTCGGCAGAAGGAGAACGAGTCCAAGCTCGACTTCCTCGCCCACCACGATCCGCTCACCGGCCTGCCCAACCGGTTGCTGCTGGTCGCCCGACTCGAGCAGATGATCGAGGTCGGCCGGCGGCGGGGCGAGAACGTCGCGCTGCTGATGATCGATCTCGACCGCTTCAAGGACGTCAACGACAGCCTGGGCCACGTGGCCGGTGACCAGTTGCTGGTCAAGGTGAGCGAGCGGCTCAAGGCGCGCTTCGACGAGGCCGACACCATCGCGCGTCTGGGCGGCGACGAATTCGCCATGGCCCTGTCGGGCATCGACAGCGCCGAGCAGGCCGGGGAAGTCGCCGGTAGGGTCATCGCCGCCCTGGGCGAACCCTGGGAGCTGGCCGGCGACCAGCACGTCCGGATACTGGCCTCGGTCGGCATCACGCTGTTCCCCGACAGCGCCGAGACACCCATCGAGCTCCTGCAGCAGGCCGACACGGCACTCTACCGGGCCAAGGACGAGGGTCGCGGCACCTTCCGCTTCTTCTCCGACGAGATGACCGACGCGGCGCGCGACCGCATCGACCTGGAGTTGCAGCTTCGCCGGGCGATCGACAACAACGAGCTCCGGCTGGTCTTCCAGCCGCAGATCCGTGTGGCCGACAGGCGACTGCATGGCGCCGAGGTGCTGGTTCGCTGGCAGCACCCCACCCAGGGACTCATCGGTCCGGAACGCTTCATCCCCGTCGCCGAGACCACCGGCCTGATCTGGCCGCTGGGGGCGTGGGTGCTTCGCGAGACCTGCCGAATCGGACGCCGGTGGCTGGACGAGGGCCGCGACTTCGGTCGGCTGGCCGTCAACCTCTCGCCGCACCAGCTCCGCCACGGCCGGGTCGACCAACTGGTCGCCGAGGCACTCGAGGAAAGCGGACTGCCCCCGGATCATCTCGAACTGGAACTGACCGAAAGCGCGATCGTCCGGCGCGAGTCGGAGGCCCGCCGCCTGATCGACCGGCTGCGCGGCATGGGGGTGCACGTGGCCCTGGACGACTTCGGCACCGGCTACTCGTCACTCGGGCAGTTGCGGCAGTTTGCGCTGGACGTGCTCAAGATCGACAAGCGTTTCGTCGACCTGATCGAAGAGCCCGACGACGGCGGGCAGATCGCCCGCGTGATCCTCGAGCTCGGGCATGCCCTCGGGCTCGAGGTGGTGGCCGAAGGGGTGCAGAACGCCGACCAGCTGGCATTCCTCGCCGCCCATGGCTGCGACGTCTACCAGGGTCACCTGGAGAGCCGACCGCTTTCGGCGGAGGCCTTCGCCTCCCGCTATTTCGGGGAGATCAGAACAGGGTGACCGGGTGATAGCCCTGCGACTGCCAGCCGATCATGGCGACGAAGCCATCGCCAGTGAGATCAAGACCCTCGAACAGCGTGTCGTTGTCCACGCCGAAGACCTCGGTCGCCACGGCACAGACTTCCAGTCGCACGCCCAGGTCGGCCAGCCGCGCCACCTCTTCCTCGATGCGCATCAGCACGGCCGGATCGGCCACGTCCTCGCCCGCTGCGGTGGACAAGAACTGTACTGTCGGGCCGATGAACACGATCACCAGATCCGGGTCGACGCCCTGGCGGACGAAATTGGCGTGCGTGCCCCGGATGACCTCCAGGTAGAAGGCGGTCTTCTCCGCTTCCGTGAAATCGATCTGGAAAACGCCCTTCGCCTCGGTGATCCCGGCCAGTGCCGCGGCATCGTCGGCCGCGACATCGGCCTGCGCCTGGCCGATGCCCAGCACCACGGTGAACAACAACAGCAACATCGCTCGCATGATGACTCTCCCTTGCATGAAATCCCGACAACAGTTAGCAGGTTAATGACCGGCCGGCAACGTCATGGTCATTGCGACGACTCGGACAGCGTCACGGTGGTGGCCCCGTCGGGCCGGTCGATGTCGAACACGGCCTCGATGTACTCGGCGTCCTCGTTCTCCGGCGTCGGGTCGTTGGCACAGGCACAGCCGGCCACGAGGCTGGAAAAGAACAGGCCGGCATGCACGCGGACACGCTCGTCGGTGGATTCGGTCCGGATCACCATCGCGGAGAGATCGTCGCCCAGGGCGACGCTCCCCCGGGTCATGCCCTGCTGCAGGGGCAACTCGTCGAGATCGACCCTCGCGAGCTCATCCTTGAAGGTCTCCGCGACCCGCTCCGGACTCGCGGATGCGGTACGGGGCATATGGAACATGGGTGCACCTCCGGCCGATGGCCCCAGGAATGGTCTATCCCGGGAGGATAGCCCAGGCTCCCCGCCCCCGTAGGCCCCAACGCGAACAGCCCGCCATGAGGCGGGCTGTCAAAGTATCCGTGGCAGGCGGAACCCGCAGGGATCAGTCGTCGCGACGGAAGTCGTCGTGGCAGGCTTTGCAGCTCGACCCGACGTCCTTGACCGCGGCGGCCAGCTGACGCTTGTCGCCGCTGTCGGCCGCCTCGACCAGTTCGGAAGACGTTTCCTCGAACTTCGCCACCTTGTCGGCGAAGGCATCCGGCTCGTCCCAGATCTCCGTCAGGGCGTTCGTCTCGCCGGCCATCGCGTCCGTCCCCTCGGGGAAGAGATCCCCGACCAGCGTGCTCATCATCTGTACCACCGCGGCGTTCTTCTCCACCGTCGCCTGGTCGTACTCGATCTCGCCCTTGAGCATGTCGGCGATGGGGCCGAAGTTGTTCTTGGCCACCTGGAACACCGCCTGGCGGTACTCGATGACATCGGCCGGGTCGGCCGCCTGGGCGACACCCTGGGTCGTCGCGACAGTGGCGGCAAGGGCGATCGGAAGGATGAGCTTTCTGAACATGCGGGAAACCTCCATTTCACTGTTCGGGCTGGACTGCGATCGGTTCGGTAGCCCTCTAACCAAGTCTCGAGTCTAGACCAGACCGGAGTCGCAATTCAGCCCGGGATGGAGACACGCCCGTCACAGGAAGCCGGCAACGAACGCCAGCATCACGATCGCCCCGAAGACGTTGTTGCGCCGGAAGGCCAGCACGCAGGGTTCCAGTTCGCGCGAACGGGCCGTGCGCACGATCCACACCGCGCTGATCGCCGCGATCCCCAGCCCGGCGAAGTACGCGAGATTCAGCTCGGCGGACAGTCCGACGGCCACCAGGAAGGCCAGCGCCCAGACATAGGAGAGGGAAACGGCGGCGAGATCGTACCGACCGAAGAGGATGGCCGACGACTTGACCCCGATCTTCAGGTCGTCCGGCCGGTCGGCCATGGCATAGAGGGTGTCGTAGGCCAGCGTCCAGCCGATGTTCGCCAGCAGGAGCAACCAGGCGACCGGAGGCACGGTTTCGAGGTGGGCGGCGAAGGCCATCGGAATCGCCCAGCCGAACGCCAGCCCGAGGTGCACCTGGGGAAGGTGATGAAAGCGCTTGCCGAAGGGGTAGGTCGCCGCGAGGATCACGGCCACCACCGACAACGCGATGGTGGTGGCATTGAGTTGCAGGACCAGCAGAAACGACACCCCCACCAGCGCGGCGAACACCCCGAGGGCTTCGCGCGAGCTGATCCGCCCGGTTGCCAGTGGCCGGTTGCAGGTACGGGTGACATGCCCGTCGACGTGCCGGTCGGCGTAGTCGTTGATGGCACAGCCGGCCGAGCGCATGGCGATCACGCCCATTGTGAAGATCAGGAAGATCCAGAGATCCGGCCGGCCCTCGCCAGCCACCCACAGCGCCCAGTAGGTGGGCCAGAGGAGGAGGAAGATACCCACCGGCCGGTCCAGCCGGGTCAAGGCGAGATAGGCACTGGTTTTCTCGGCAATCAGCGACACGGCATGACCTGCATGTTCAATCGGATCCTCGCGACTTGGACACGGCCGTGCGGCATCGGCCCTTCCCTGTTCCGGCTTCCCGTTCCCGTTACGATAGAATGCGCGGCACGAACCGCATGACCGAATCCGAGGAAAACCCCAAGATGATACGCAATTTCCAGGAACAGCTCCCCAACGTGGCCGAAGACAGCTGGATCGACCCGACGGCCGTCGTCATCGGTGACGTGGTGCTCGAGGAAGGCGTCTCGATCTGGCCATGCGCCGTACTGCGCGGCGACGTCCAGCAGATCCGCGTCGGCCGGCTGACCAACCTGCAGGACGGCGTCATCGTGCACGTCAACCAGCCCTCCGGAAAACACCCCCAGGGCATGCCCTGCCGGATCGGCGAGGAGGTCACCGTCGGCCACCGTGCCATCCTCCACGCCTGCACCATTGGCAATCGCGTCCTGGTCGGCATGGGGTCGATCGTGATGGACGACGTGGTCGTCGAGGACGAGGTCGTGATCGGGGCCGGCAGCGTGGTCTCGCCGGGCAAGGTGCTCGAGAGCGGCAACCTGTACCTCGGTACGCCGGCACGCAAGGTACGGCCACTCACCGACGAGGAGCGAGACCACCTGACCGAGTCGGCCAGCTTCTACCGGGAACTTGCCCAGGATCATCGTGCCGGCAGCTGACCGCGAGCCCTCGGCCAACGTCCCGGTCTACTCGATCTCGCCCTCGCCCGCCGCCGGCAGCGGGCGCAACCCCAGCATGATGTCGTTGACGTTCTGGCGGAACATGCCGATATAGGTGCCCGTCGGCCGGTTCGCATCACCGAGCCACAGGCCCGTCAGCGCCGGCGCCAGCTCGACCGAACCGGGAACATCCTCGCCACGGTGCGCCTCGAGCCACTCCTCGATCGCACCGTCACCGGCACCATCGACCCGGAACACGTTGGCCGTCTCATTCTGCTCGATCAGCTCGATCGCCTCGTCGGCGTCTTCCTCGCGGGTGACGTCTAGCAACTGGAAGTGGTAGTCCTTGGCGAAATAGGCAAAGACGTCGTTGTCCGTGACCAGGATCCGCTCGTTGCGCGGCAACTCCTCCATCAGGCCCTCGGTCTCGCGCATCAGCGATTGCAGCTCGATGTTGATGCGCAGGCGGTTGCCCTCGATCTCGCCGGCTACCGGCTCGAGCTTCTTCTTCAGATTCACCGTCAGGTGGTCGACGGCGAACTGGACCAGCGACGGCGAGTGGTAGGTATGCGGATTGACCGTGCCGTCCTCCCGGATCAGGCGGAAGTCGGGGATCCCGGCGGAAAGCACCACGCGGTCGGTCTCGTCGCGCGCCTCGGCCGCCTCGATGAATGCCGGCATCAGGCCGAGCCCCTGGTAGACCACGAGGTCCGCCTCGGCGATCGATTCCCGGTCCGCCTCGTCGAGCTCATGGCCGATCGGCGACTCGCCTCGCTCGAGAACCGTCTCCACCTCGACGAACGAACCGGCGATGTTCTCCACGAGATCTGCGCTGATGGTGGTGTCGGTCACGACTGTCAGCGGCTCGATCTCCTTCTCGCTGCCGTAGCGAAGCACCTCGTCCTGCGCCTGCACGCCGACCGATGCCACCCCGGCCAGGACCAGCACCGGCAGCATGCGGCGCCAGTTTCGGACAAGGGCGCTCCCCCGGGAACACCAGCGATCAATGAATTTCTGCACAATGGGCCTCGCCTGCCTTGAAATTGAGTGCGGATGGTAGAAAGACGCGCCCGGGGGTGCAAGCACGGGCCGGTCGCGACATGCTAACGTTGAGAAACCATCTCCGAACCTCGCCGGGCCACGCCCCGGCGGATCAACGAGAGGCAACCTTGGTCGGATTCGCTCGAAGCGTCCCCGGGTCCGTTTCCGGCATCGGCCGTCCGAGCACGGAACTGTTGTCCAATCCACGCGGAAAAACCATGGCGAGTACTGCATACGAGGACTACCTCAAGGCCATCTTCAAGCTGGCCGAGCAATCGCCGGAGCCCTCCGTGTCCACCTCGGCGATCGCCGACCGGCTGGGCATCGCGCGGGCCTCGGTGACAGCCATGCTCAAGAGGCTGCATGCCGACGGGCTGATCCACTACGCCCGCTACCAGGGAGCGGCCCTCACCGATGCCGGCTGGGCGATCGCCGTGGACATGATCCGCCGCCACCGCGTGATCGAGACCTTCCTCGTGAAGGACCTCGGGGTGCCGCTGGCCGAGGTCGATGCCGAGGCGGAAATCCTCGAACATGCCTTCTCCAGCCGGCTGATCGATCGTCTGTGGGACCATCTTGGCCGCCCGGAGTTCGACCCCCACGGCGCGCCGATCCCGCAGCCGGAGCAGGCCCCGGTCGAGCGGAGACAGATGGTGGCCCTGAGCGACCTGGCCATCGACGAGGGAGCCACGGTCGTGCGTCTGGCCGCCGAGAATGCCGCCCACCTGCGCGCGCTCACGCAGGCCGGCGTGCTGCCCGGCCAGTTCGTCCGCCGGCGCGCCGGCCACCCGGGATCGGCCGACGTGATGGTCACGATCGGCCGACACGACCGCCCGCTTGCCGCCGACCTGGCCGAACGCGTCTGGACGATCCGCTCGGCCGCCGACTGAGCCGACCGGGACCGACGCCGTCCTACTCCAGGTAGCGCTGGCGCGCCTGGAGGAAGGTGAACTCCGACCCCTCGGTCCAGCCGGCCACGTCGCGACGATATTCGGTCAGTGACTCGAACACCCGCTTGGCGAACGCGTCCTTTCCCGTGATCTCGGCGAGCACCTCGTTGGACTTGTCGAACAGCGCGGCCATGATCTCGTCGGAGAAATAGCGCAGCTCGACGCCGTGCTCATCGATCAGCGTCTTGAGCGCCCGGTTGTTGCGCGCGGTGAACTCCGCGAGCATCTCGCCGGCGGCCATCCGGATCGCTCCCTCGACGATCATCTGCAGATCCTCGGGCAGTTGCTCGAAGGCCTCCCGGTTGATCAGCGCCTCCATGGTCGCCGACGGCTCCTGCCAGCCCGGCGCGTAGTAGTACTTGGCCGCTCGATGGAAGCCGAAGGCGAGATCGTTGAACGGGCCGACCCACTCGGCCGCGTCGATGGTGCCGTCGTTCAGTGCCTGAAACAGCTCACCGCCCGGGGTGTTGACCACCGAGACGCCCAGCTTGCGCAGGACCTCACCACCGATGCCTGGCAGGCGCATCTTCAGCCCCCTGAAATCATCCAGCGACTCGATCGGCTTGCGGAACCAGCCACCCATCTGCGGGCCGGTGTTGCCGGCCGGGCGCGGGATGATCCCGTGCGGTGCGTAGAGCTCCTCCCAGAGCTCGATGCCATCACCGTGGTAAAGCCATCCGTTCATCTCGTTGGCGGTCAGGCCGAAGGGCATGGCCGCGAAGAAGGCGGCGGCCGGCATCTTGCCCTGCCAGTAGTAGGCCGCGCCGTGCCCCATCTCTGCGGTGCCCGCCTTGACCGCGTCGAACACCTCCAGCGCCGGGACGATCTCGCCGGCGCCATAGACCTCGACCACCAGCCGCCCACCGGACATCTCGTTGATGTACTGCGCGATGTTGTTCGCGCCGGTGCCCAGACCGGGAAAGTTCTTCGGCCAGGTGGTGACCATCTTCCAGCGGATGGGGTCAGCCGGCGTCGGGCCGTCCGTGGTGACGGCACCGGCCTGCTCGCCGGTCTCGCTGCTGCAACCGGACAGGGCGGTGGCGGCGATGCCGGCGGCGCCGGCCCAGGTCAGAAACTCGCGCCGTTTCATGGCAGGACTCCTTGAAGGTTTCGGATGATTCAGGATGTGCGGAAAACGGGAGGCATGAGCCGAAAGCTCGAAGCCTGAAGCTGGAAGAATAGCCGCTTCGAGCTTCCGGCTTCCAGCTTCAAGCTTGGCTAGGCCGGTTGCAGGTTCGCATACGACAGGATCAGCCACTTCGCGCCGTGCTGGCCGAAGTTGACCTGCACCCGCGCCGAGGCCCCGGCACCCTCGTAATCGAGGATGGTGCCCTCGCCGAACTTGGCGTGGCGCACGGTCTGGCCGACGGCGAAGCCGGTCTCGTTCTGCTTGTGCGTGCGCGGGCCCGGCTCACCCTCGGGCCGTCGGGCACCGAAGGCCTGCGCCGCGCGGGTCGCGCGCGGGCGGACTTCCTCGACCAGGTCCGGCGGCAGCTCGCCGAGAAAGCGCGACGGCATGGGGAAGATCTGCTTGCCGTGCAGGCGACGTGCCTCGGCGCAGGTGATGGTCAGCTGCTGCTCGGCGCGGGTGATGCCGACGTAGCAGAGCCGGCGCTCCTCCTCGAGGCGCCCCGGCTCGTCGATCGACATCTGGTGCGGGAACAGGCCCTCCTCGACGCCGACCAGGAACACCTGCGGAAACTCGAGTCCCTTGGCCGCGTGCAGGGTCATCATCTGCACGCAGTCCTCCCAGGCCGCACCCTGCGCCTCGCCGGCCTCGAGGCTCGCGTGGGCCAGGAAGGCCTCGAGCTCGCCCATCTCTTCGGCCGTATCGCGATCCATGACGAAGCCGCGCCCGGCGGAGACCAGCTCGTCGAGGTTCTCGATCTTCGCCTCGCCGCGCTCGCGGTCACGGTCCTTCTCGAACAGCGCGCGCAGGCCGCTCTTGTCGATGGTCTTCTCGATCCGCTCGCCCAGCTCGTCGTTGATGGTCTGCTGGTCGATCGCCTCGATCAGGGTCATGAACTGGCGCAGGGCGCCGGCCGCGCGGGGAGAAAGCTGGTTCTCCGCCAGCAGGATCAGCGCGGCATCCCACAGAGAGGCGCCCTGCTCGCGTGCCGCCTGGCGAATTTCGTTCAGTGTCTTGTCGCCGATGCCACGGGTAGGGCGATTGACGATCCGATCGAAGGAGGTGTCGTCGTGGCGATTGGCGACCAGCTTCAGGTAGGCGAGCGCGTCGCGGATCTCGGCACGTTCAAAGAAGCGCAGGCCGCCGTAGATGCGATACGGCATGCCTTCGCGGATCAGTGCCTCCTCGAGCAGGCGCGACTGGGCATTCGAGCGATACAGCACCGCGCAGTCGGCGCGGTCGTGGCCCTCGCGCACCGCGGTGGCGATCTGCTCGACGACGAAGTTGGCCTCGTCCTGGTCGTTGAAGGCGCGGTAGAAGCGGATCGGCGCGCCGTGATCGCCCTCGGTCCAGAGGTTCTTGCCCAGCCTTCCGGCGTTTCTCGCGATGACGCTGTTGGCCGCCTCGAGAATGGTGCGCGTCGAGCGGTAGTTCTGCTCGAGGCGAATCAGGTGGGTATTGGGGAAGTCGCGCGAGAAATGCTGGATGTGCTCGACCTTCGCCCCGCGCCAGCCGTAGATGGACTGGTCGTCGTCGCCCACGGCGAAGATGCCGTTGTCCTCGCCCACCAGCAGCCGCGCCCAGGCGTACTGCAGGGCGTTGGTGTCCTGGAACTCGTCGATCAGCACCTGCCGGAAGCGCCGCTGGTAGTGGGCGCGCAGGGCATCGTTGCCGCGCAGCAGCTCGGTGGCGCGCAACAGCAACTCGGTGAAGTCGACCAAGCCGCTGCGTTCGCAGACGCGCTCGTAGGCCTTGTAGATGACAATCACCTGGTCGCGGATCGGGTCGTCGCCGGGCGCCACGTGGCGGGCGCGCAGCCCCTCTTCCTTGAAGCCGTTGATCATCGAGGCGACCAGCCGCGGCGGGAAGCGGTTCTCGTCGAGCTCCGCCTCGCGGATCAGGCGCTTGACCAGTCGCAGCTGGTCGTCCGAGTCGATGATCTGGAAGCCCTCGGGCAGACCCGCCTCGCGGGCGTGCTGGCGCAGCAGCCGATGCGACAGCCCGTGGAAGGTGCCCACCCACATGCCGTCGACGCCACGCGGACCCAGCTCCTGCCCGTCGAGCAGCGAGCCCAGTCGCCCGCGCATCTCTCCGGCGGCCTTGTTGGTGAAGGTCACCGCCAGCAGCGAATACGGCGAGATGCCCTGCTCGGAGACCAGCCACGCCATGCGGTGGGTGAGCACGCGCGTCTTGCCCGAACCGGCACCGGCGAGCACCAGGGTGGCCAACGACGGGCTGGTCACCGCCTCGCGCTGGGCGGCATTGAGGGGGTCGAGAATCGGATCCTTGGACATGCCGACATTGTACCGAATTCGGCCAACGGACGGTGCCCTGCACCCTGCCCGACTCCGCTTGGTGCTAGCCTTGTGAGTACCCCGCGATCTCGCGGCACGGGAGGGACCCGCCATGCGCCATATCCGTTTCGACCGGCACGCCACGAAGGCATCCGCCTCGCTCGCCGCCCTGCTGGCGATCGCACTGGCCTGGGCCGGCCCGGTCCACGCCATGACGGCGGAGGAACTGGTCCGCCACATCGACCGGCTCTGGCAGGGCGAGACCTCGCAGGCGACCATGACCATGACGGTGACCACGCAGCGCTACGAGCGCGAGATGACCCTCCAGGCCTGGTCGCTTGGAAAGGACCATTCGCTGGTCGTGATCGAGGCCCCCGTGAAGGATCGGGGCATCGCCACGCTCAAGGTCGAGAACCAAATCTGGAACTACCTCCCCAAGATCGACCGCGTCACCCGTATCCCGTCGAGCATGATGTCCGGCTCCTGGATGGGCAGCCATTTCACCCACGACGACCTGGTCCGGGAGAGTTACTTCGAAGACGACTACCGCTCCGAGATCACCTTCGCGGGAGAACGCGACGGTCGGCTGATCTACGAACTGACCGCCATCCCCCACCCCGACGCGCCGGTGGTCTGGGGCCGAGTGGAAATGGAGATCGAGCAGGAGACGCTCGCGCCGGTGTCCGCACGCTACTTCGACGAGAAGGGCGAGCTGGTGCGCACCATGCACTTCGAGGCGATCGAACGAATCGACGAACGCCACGTCCCCATGCGGCTCACGCTCCAGCCGCAAGACAAGCCGGACGAGTCGACGGTGATCTCCTACCGGGAGATCGAGTTCGGCGTCCCGCTCGATACGAGCTTCTTTTCACTGCAGAACCTGAGACGACCACGATGACTCCCGGCAACCGTCCGGTCGACACGGCCTGAGACATGCCGCGGAACGTCCTCGGCATCGGCTCATCCCCCCGGCTGGCGCGACCGGCCCTGCTGGTGTTCGTCGCATGGCGCAACCTGTGGCGCAATCCGGTTCGCAGCCTGCTCACGGTCTCGGCCCTGGCCGGCGCGCTGGTGATGGTGATCCTCTACGCCGCCTTGCTCGAGGGCATGCTCACCCAGATGGTCAGCTCGGCTACCGAGCGCACCACGGGCCACCTGCAGGTCCACCGCCAGGCCTTCATCGACGACCGGGACCTGTACGCGACCCTCCCCGGGTCGCACCTCGAGACCATCGAGGCGCTCGACGAGGGCATGGCCGTCACCCCGCGGCTCTATGCCGCCGGCCTGGCCAGTGCCGACCAGACCTCCACCGGCGTGATGATCCAGGCGATCGACCCCGACCGCGAGCCCCGGGTCACCGACATGCTCTCCCACGTCCGTGAGGGAAGAGCCCGGCTCCAGCGCGAGGGTCCGGGGCATGCCCACCCGGTGGTCATCGGCTCGCAGCTGGCCAGGAACATGCGTATCGCCCCGGGCAGTGAACTGGTGCTGGTCACGCAGGCCGCCGACGGCAGCGTCGGCAACGCTATCTTCCGCGTGACCGGCGTGCTCAAGCCCATCGCCCCCGACTTCGATCGCATGGGGGTGCTGCTCTCGATCGATGCCTACCGCGAGCTGATGTCCCTGGAGGACGGCTTTCACGAACTGGCCGTGCACCTGGATGACCCGGACGACATCGCGACAACACAGGTCCGGCTCGACCAGGTGCTCGCCGACCTCGCCTCGGCCCAACCGCTCGATGAACTGGGCGGGCCAGCCGTGGTGCGCAACTGGCGCGAACTGAACCCCACCCTCGCCGACATGCTCGCCCTGAGCGAGACATTGCTGCTGGTCATCGGCCTGATCGTCATTTCGCTGGCCGCCATGGGGGTGCTCAACACCATGCTGATGGCGGTGCACGAGCGCTCGCACGAATTCGGCATCCTGCTTGCCATCGGCATGAAGCGCCGCTGGCTGCTCACGATGGTGATGTTCGAGTCTCTGTTCCTCGGACTGGTGGCCGCGGTTCTCGGCGTGACGGCCGGAATGCTGCTGGTGGCGTATCTCGGCGAGGACGGTATCGATTTCAGTGCCGCCCTGCCCGAGGGATACGACTGGGCCGGCATGGTCTTCGAGCCGGTCATCCCGCTGGCCCTGGAAGCCGGGCATGTCATCGAGGCCGTGCTCCTGATGCTGGGCATCACGCTGCTCGCCGCAGCCATCCCGTCCTGGCACAGCACCCGCCTCAAGCCGGCGGAGGTGATGCGGTGAGCGCGGGGGCAAGACACGCCCACCTACCCGCGGCCATGCTGCTGCGCCTGGCATGGCGAAATCTCTGGCGGCACCGCCGACGCACGCTGATCACCCTGGCCTCGATCGCCTTCGGTTTCGGACTGGCGATCCTGTTCATCGGCATCGGCGACGGCGGCCACAACTCCATGGTCCGCAACGCGATCAGCCTCGGCGAGGGCCACCTGACCGTCCAGCCGCCCGACCACCTCGTGGCGCCGGCCAACCACAAGTACCTGGCCGACGGCGAGCGCATCGAGCGAACACTCGACCGGCTGGACATCGAGGGCCACGTCGACCCGCGGATCTCGCTGCAGGTGCTGGCCAGCACGGCACGCAATTCGGTGCCCGCCGGACTGGAGGGCCTGGACCCGGTCACCGACCACCGCACGGCGATTCTGTCCCCGCGGCTGGTGGCAGGCGTTTGGCTGGAACGGGACGATGCGCGCGGAATCGTCATCGGCGACGGCATGGCCAGCCGGCTCGAGGCCGACATCGGCACCCGGGTGGTGCTGATGGCCGGGGATCAGACGGGCAACTCGCAGGCACAGCTGGGTCGCGTGCGCGGCATCTTCGACTCGGGCGTCGACGAGCTGGACAACTTCCTGGTACTCGCCGACATCTCCCTGGCACGGCATTTTCTCGTCGGAGAAGGGGCCGATGCCGAGCAGAAACCGGTCACCCGCTTCGCCGTGTTCCTCGACGACCCCGATGCAATGGCCACCTGGAAGCCACGCGTGGCCGAGGCGCTGGCCGACGAGCCGGTGGCCGTGCTCGACTGGCAGGAGATGATGCCGCAACTGGTGCAGTTCATCCTGATCGACGACGCCGGCAATTATGTCTTCCTGCTGCTGATCCTCGTCATGGTGATCTTCGGGATTCTCAATACCGTGCTGATGAGCGTGCTCGAGCGCACACGCGAATTCGGCTTGCTGCGGGCACTGGGCCTCGGGCGCGGCCACCTGTTGTTGCTGGTGTTCTGCGAATCGCTGCTGCTCAGCCTGCTGGCCGTGGCCGCCGGCTGGCTGATCGGTGGCGGGGTACACCTCTGGTTCTCCCATCACGGGCTGAACCTGGAGGCGCTGATGGGCGGCAGTACCGCGATGATGGGCACCTTCATGGACCCTGTGATCCGCACGGAGTTGTCGACCGAGCGGGTGATACAGCTGACCGCCATCGTCTTCGGCGCCACGATGGGCAGCGGCATCTACCCGGCCGTGAAGGCCTCGCGGGTCACCCCGGTGGAGGCGCTGCGCACATGAAACACCCGGCCGCACGGCATGACTTTCAAGGGGGACGACAATGACGCTTCTCAGGCTGGAGGGAATCGGCAAGTCCTACCGCCAGGGCGAGGTGACGATCGAGGCACTGGCCGACGTCGACCTGGTGGTGGAGACCGGCGAGTTTGCCGCGCTGGTCGGTCCGTCGGGCTCCGGCAAGACCACGCTGCTCAACGTCATCGGCGGCCTGGACGCACCCAGCACCGGGCGCGTGCTGCTCGACGGCACCGACATGACCGCCTTGCCGGAATCCCGGCTGGCGGAGTTCCGCCTGTTCGAGCTCGGGTTCGTCTTCCAGGCCTACAACCTGGTACCGGTGCTCAGCGCCCTGGAGAACGTCGAACTGGTGATGGTGCTGCAGGGACGCCATGCGACCGACCGGCGCGAACGGGCCGAACACTACCTGGAACTGGTCGGGCTGGAGGGAATGATGCACCGCCGACCGGCCGCGCTGAGCGGCGGGCAGCAGCAACGCGTGGCCGTCGCCCGTGCCCTGGCTGCGGGCCCGCGACTGGTGCTCGCCGACGAACCGACCGCCAACCTCGATTCGGAGAACGCCACCGCCCTGCTGGACATCATGCACCGCCTCTCCCACGAGGAGGGCACCGCGTTCCTGTTCTCCACGCACGACGTACGGGTCATGGAACGGGCCGAACGCATCATCCGGCTGCGCGACGGCCGGATCGTGAGCGATGACCGTGTGGAACCCGGCCACTGATCGGGGCTCGGGCCTCGTCGGCTGCCTCGCATGCCTGCTGCTCGCGGCCGCGCCGATTTCGGCCGCCGAACTGACGGGGCGGGCCTCGCTGCTGGGCACGGCTGGCTGGGCGGGATCAGGGGACCTGGGCGCCACCGCCTCCGGGAGCGAACGTCTCACCGGCGACCAGCAGGCCCTGCGCCTGATGCTGGACGAGGCCGGAGAGCACGGGGAATGGTCGCTGCACGTGAACACCCGCCGCCTGCATCTCGACGGGATGCCCCTGCCCATGCAGGTGCCGGTCGATCGATTCCGCTACCGCTCCCTGGCCCATGACTGGATCGACGATCAGGGTGCGGACTCGGTCACGCGCGCCGGCTACGCCGTCGACCGGGCCTTCTATCGGCATCGCTTCGACCAGCTCACCGTCGGCATCGGGCGCCAGCCGATCGACTGGGGAACCGGACGATTCTGGCAGCCGATGAACGTGTTCGGGGCCTTCGCCCCCACGGACCTCGATACCGACTTCAAGCCCGGCATCGACGCACTGGTGGCCGACTGGTACCCGTCGCCCCTGTCCTCGCTGACCGTCGCCTGGGTGCTCTCTCCGCAGCACGATCCCGCCGAGGACAGCGCGGCGGCCTATTTCCGCCGTCAGGTCGGGATGCAGTCGGAGCTGGCCCTGCTCGCCGGGCGCGTGCGGGGCGAGAACGTCACGGGGGCCGCCCTGCAGGGCGAAGTCAGGGGGATGGGCTGGCGCGTCGAGGGCGTACGCCACGGCATCGGCCAGGGAGAAGACGGGGGGCTGTCCTGGATCGCCGGGGTGGATTACCAGTTGCGCGACGGAACGCTACTGACGGCCGAGTGGCGCGACCACGGCGGGACCACCATTCCGAGCGAACCGCTGACCGCGGACACCATGCGCCCGGAGGACCGGCGCGTGCTCGGCCTGGGCGCGAGCCGGGACCTCACCCCATTGCTGCAAGGCGGCTACACGTTGCTCGTCAGCCCCCTCCGAGGTGCCGACGGGTCACGCGAGTTCTCGTGGCTGCACCAGTTGAACCTGACCTGGTCGATGAGCAACGAGTCGGACCTGCTGCTGTCCCTGCTGCACGCCGACGGCCGGGGCCTGGATGCGACCGGTCACCCCCGGTCGGCATTCGGTCACCTGCCGACCACCGTCACCCTGCGCTATCGCCACTATTTCTGAGCAGCAACCATCAGGGGCCGGTGTCGCCGCAGAAGTAGCGCTCGGAGCCCAGTCCGTCCATGGCGATGGCGATGCGCTCGATGCCCTGTCGATAGGCGGCCGAACGCAGCGATTCCTCTTCCGCCACGGCCCGGCCGAACACCAGGTCGGCCTGCTCCCCCAGCCGGGCGGACAGCTTCTGCTCGATCTCCAGCTCGCTCCAGTAGTCGCCCATGCGGTTCTGCACCCACTCCATGTGGCTGACGATCACCCCGCCGCTGTTGGCGAGCACGTCGGGGATCACCGTCACGCCACGTTCGTGCAAGGTCCGATCGGCAGCGTTGTTGACCGGGCCGTTGGCGATCTCGAGGATGGTCTTCGCCCGGACCGAATCGACGTTCTGTTCGGTGATGGCGTTCTCCAGGGCGGCGAGCACGAGAATGTCCACGTCCAGCGCCAGCAGTTCCTCGTTGGACAGGTAGTCCACTTCCACCTCCGAGCAGACGGAGGCCTCGCAGTAGACCTGGCCGGCCAGTTCCTTGGCCTCGTTCTTCCGTTCCCAGATCGGGAGCGGATCGAGCCCTTCCTCGCGGTAGATCGCCCCGCGCGAGTCGGCGATGGCCACCACGCGGTACCCGGCATCATGGGCCAGCCGGGCGAAGTGGAAACCGGCATTGCCGAAGCCCTGCACCGCCACCGTGGGGTGATCGTCGGCGCGGCCGTTGCGCCGCTCCCAGATGTTGAGCACCTGCAGCGCGCCGCGCCCGGTCGCCGCCGTCCGCCCCAGCGAGCCACCATGCCCCGGGGGCTTGCCCGTGATGACGCCACGCCGATGCTGACCGGCGGCCTGGCGGTACTCGTCGGCCATCCAGCCCATGATGGTCTCGTTGGTGTTCACGTCGGGCGCCGGGATGTCGCGATCGGGACCGATCACGTCCAGCAGGGCGCGGATGTAGCCCCGCGACAGGCGCTCGAGCTCCAGCCGGGACAGCTGTTTCGGGTCGACGCAGATACCGCCCTTGGCACCACCGAAGGGCAGGTCGACCACGGCGCACTTGACCGCCATCCAGAAGCTCAGGGCCTCGACCTCGTCGACGGTGACGTTGGGGTGAAAGCGGATGCCGCCCTTACCCGGACCGCGTGTGTTGTCGTAGAGCACCCGCCAGCCGGTGAACACCTTCAGCGACCCGTCATCCATGCGCAACGGGATCTCGACCTCCACCACGCGATTGGGCTGGGACAGCCGTCGTCGGGCATCTTCCGAGATGCGCTCGTGGTCCATCAGGGGCTTCAAGTGCACCAGCGCGTCCGCCAGCAACCCACCGCTTTTCGTCATGACTGCTCCTTATATTTCGGCTCGTATGACCGGTTCGTCCCGCTCCTGCAGACGCCCTCGATTCAAGCCTAGGGAACCTCTGCACGAATAGCCAATGCGCCTGGGTTGCCGACTCGTTCGCCATCAAGGCGCCGGCTTGTTGCCCGTAAAGAAACGACACCACCGAGGGCAGGCAGGGGATAACCGCCCCGGGCCGCCTCAGGCCCTCCCGCCATGCGACGAGCGGTTCCGCTCTACCAGGCCAACGAACTCCTCGGCCGGCACCGGCGGGCTGAACAGATAGCCCTGGTAGGAGTCGCAGCCGCTCTCCCGCAGGAACTCCAGTTGCGCATCCACCTCGACACCCTCGGCGATCACCGACAGCCCCAGGGCATGGCCCATCGCAAGAACCGCACTGGCGATCTCGCGGTCGTCGTGGTTTTCTGCCAGGTCGTCGATGAAACGCTTGTCGATCTTGAGCACGTCGATGGGGAACCGCTGCAGGTAGGCCAGCGAGGAATAGCCGGTACCGAAGTCGTCGATGGCCAGGTGTACGCCCAGTCCCTTGAGCTGGCCCAACTGGGCCACGACCTTGTCCTGCTGCCGCATCAGGGCGCTTTCGGTCAACTCCAGTTCCAGCCGGTCGGCCGGGTAGCCGGTTTCCTTCAGGATCAGACCGATCCGGTCGACCAGTTCGGCATCCCGCAGCTGCCAGGCCGACAGGTTGACCGCCAGCCGGCCCGGCAACTGCCCGGCATCCAGCCACACGCGGCCCTGCCGACAGGCCTCCCGCAGCACCCAGTCCCCCAGCGGACCGATCATGCCGGTCTGCTCGGCCACCGGGATGAAATCGGCCGGCGACACCAGCCCGCGCTCGCCGTCCCGCCAACGAACCAGGGCCTCGGCACCGATGATCTCTCCGGTCTCGACATCCAGTTGCGGCTGGTAACGCAGTTCCAGATCGTCGTTCTCGATGGCCCGACGCAGGCGCGTCTCCATCTCGATCCGCTGACGGGCACTGGCGGTCAGGCTCTCGTCGAAGAAGCGGAAGCCGCCCCTCCCCTCCGCCTTGGCCCGGTAGAGTGCGGCATCCGCCTGCTGGAGCAGCTCCTCCGGGGTGCCGCCGAAGGTCGGGTAGAGGGTGATGCCCACGCTGGCGCCCAGACGAACTTCGGTCTCGTCGCCCAGCTGCCAAGGATCGCTGAGCGTGCCGATCAGCGCCTCCGCCAGGCGGGCCAGCTCGATCTCCGAGCCGAAATCCTCGCTCAGCACCGCGAACTCGTCCCCGCCGAGCCGGGCGAGAAAGGCCCCGCCCAGCAGGTCATCCAGCCGCGAGGCGACCTGGCGCAACAGTTCGTCACCGACATCGTGGCCGTAGCTGTCGTTGACGTCGCGGAAGCGGTCGAGATCGATCATCAGCAGCCCCAGCCGGCGCCGGCCGGGGGCGCCGATCCGGTCGCGCAGGTGGGTCAGCAGCAGGGATCGGTTGGGCAGGTCGGTCAGCGGATCGTGAAGACTGAGGAAATCCAGCTGCTCTTCGGTGGCCTTGATTCGCGACAGGTCGGTGAACATGTGCACGATGCGGTCGCCCTCGCCCACCAGCCCGTCGACCCGGTTGATGGTGCGCAGCTCGGGGAAGGTCTCGCCGCTCTTGCGGCGGCTGGTGAGCTCACCCTGCCAGTGCCCCTCGCGAGCCAGTTGCCGGCGAATCTCGCCCCAGGGGTTGCCGGTCGGCTCGGCGTCGAGCAGGGTCACCGGCCGACCGAGCACCTCGGATTCGTCGTGACCGGTCAGCTCGCTGAAGGCACCGTTGACCCGGATGATGCGTTCCTCGGCATCCGTGAAGATCACGCCCTCGAGGGTATTCTCGATCACCGCCGCGGCCTCGCGCTGGCTCCGCTCGCTCTCGCGGCGATCGGTAATGTCGGTAATCACACC
>NZ_JAWLBP010000020.1:0-32632 GCF_041687595.1 Guyparkeria sp.
GTCGAGGCCGAGTCGATCGAGGGCGTGGGCGAGCTGGCCGTGCGCATCGCCCCGGCCGAGGCGGAGAAGTGCGAGCGCTGCTGGCACTTCCGCCCGGACGTGGGCACGCACGCCGCGCACCCCACGCTCTGCGGGCGCTGCATCGAGAACATCGAGGGTGACGGCGAAACCCGCCGCTTCGTCTGATGGACACCCGCATGCCCCGCGCGAACCTTCGCTGGCTCTGGTTGTCTCTCGGGGTGCTGGTCGCCGACCAGCTGACCAAGTGGGGTGCACTTGTCGGGCTCGACTACGCCCGACCGGTGGAGGTGCTGCCGTTCTTCAGCTTCACCCTGCTGTACAACACCGGGGCGGCCTTCTCGTTCCTCGCCGATCACGACGGCTGGCAGCGCTGGTTCTTCGTCTTCCTGGCCGTGGTGATCACGGCCGCGTTGCTGGCGTGGCTGGCGTTCGTCGCGATCCGGGACGGGCGCGTCAAGGCGGGGATCACGCTGGTGATCGGCGGGGCGGTGGGCAACGTGATCGACCGGGTCCTCTACGGCCACGTGGTCGATTTCCTCGATTTCCACGTGGCCGGCTGGCACTGGCCGGCCTTCAACATCGCCGATGCGGCCATTACCATCGGCGTGGCACTGATCATCTGGGCCGAATTGCGGCCCGCTGGCCGAGAGAGCGTATCCGATGAGTGACGCCGACAAGTCCGACCTGCCGACCGTGGAAAAGGATTCCGAGGTGACCTTCCACTACGAGATCCGCCTGCCGGACGACCGGGTGGTCGACAGCACCTTCGACGACGAGCCGTTCACCGTCAGGCTGGGCGCCGGTGCCTTCGAGCCGCGCCTCGAGGAGGCACTGGTGGGCCTGCCGCTGGGCGAGTACACCCGCATCCTGCTTACGCCGCAGTACGCCTTCGGCATGCCGGACCCCGGCAACGTGCACACCATGCCGCGGGGCCGGTTCCCGGAGGACATGAACCTCCAGCCGCAACTGGTGATCGAGTTCGACCTGCCCAACGGCGAGTCGGTGCCGGGCACCGTGACGGCCGTCACCGAGGATGCCGTGACGGTGGATTTCAACCATCCGCTGGCCGGGCAGAACATCCAGTTCATCGTCCGGGTGATGGCCATTGACGGGCAGCCGGCGCCGGCCGACTCGCCGGCCCTGAAGGGGGAGATGTCATGAAGATTCAGCTGGCCAACCCGCGTGGCTTCTGCGCCGGGGTCGACCGGGCGGTGGAGATCGTCGACCGGGCGCTCGACTCCTTCGGTGCGCCCATCTACGTGCGCCACGAGATCGTCCACAATCGCTACATCGTCGACAACCTGCGCGAAAAGGGCGCGATCTTCATCGAGGACCTGGCCGACGTGCCGGACGGGGCCACCCTGATCTTCTCTGCCCACGGTGTCTCGAAGGCCATCCAGGACACGGCTGCCGAACGTGGCCTGACCGTGTTCGACGCCACCTGCCCGCTGGTGACCAAGGTGCACATGGAGGTCGCCCGGCACTCCCGAGCCGGGCGCGACGTGGTGCTGATCGGCCACGCGGGGCACCCGGAAGTCGAGGGCACCATGGGGCACTTCGACCCGGCCTTCGGCGGCCGGATCCACCTGGTGGAGAAGATCGCCGATGTGGAAGGCCTGGAGATCGACAACCCCGAGGGGCTGGCCTGGGCCACCCAGACCACCCTCTCGGTCGACGAGACCCGCGCGATCATCGGCGCGCTGCAGGCGCGTTTCCCTCACATCGAAGGGCCGCGCAAGGACGACATCTGCTACGCCACCCAGAACCGCCAGGATGCCGTGCGCGAGCTGGCGGAGAACTGCGACGTGGTGCTCGTGGTCGGCTCGAAGACCAGCTCCAACTCCAACCGCCTGCGCGAGCTCGCCGAACAGTCCGGCACGCCCGCCCACCTGATCGACGATGCGGCCGACATCGACCCGGCCTGGTTCTGCGACTGCAGCCGGGTGGGCGTGACCGCCGGCGCCTCGGCCCCCGAGATCCTCGTCCAGCAGGTAATCGAGCGCCTCAAGCTCGAGTGCAAGGCCACGCTCGAGGAGCGCGAGCCCGCCGTGGTCGAGAACATGGTCTTCCCCATTCCCGTGGAATTGCGTCGCTAGGGACACTCTCCGGGCTGGCGCGGCCCTGCCATCGTCACGCTGATGTCGTGATGACTGCGGCGGCGCTTAGTCCGAGGTCTGGAGGCGACGACGGACCAGCCGGTGCGAGACAAGGCCGCCGAAGGGAATCAGTGCCGCGATCGCGACCACGGCCCCGTGGTGGACCGGCAGCAGCCGGCGATAGAGCGTGATGGCGAGCACGGCCATCGTCCAGAGATAGAGCACCCCGTGTACCGGTCCCACGGCGCTGACGGCCTCGGGCAGGCCGGCCATGTACTTCAGCGGCATGGCGATAGCCACCAGGGCGATCAGCGAGCCACCTTCCAGCAGCGTCATCAGGCCAAGATGCTTCAGGGGGGATGCGGGACGGGTGTCGTTTGCCATCGGGAACCTCCGATCGGGTCGTTGATTATTAATAAATTCAGTTTATACCTGATAGACAGGCCTGTCAGGAAAGGTTCCCTGTGGTGGGGGCGTGACGGCCGGAGGTCGGGGCGGGACCCGATCGATGCGTTAATTGGCTTGGTGGCGAGCCCGGAAGTCCGGGCGTCGGCGGGAGGGTTAGGGGCAGCAGGCCCGCGGCGGGCGGCCGGCCATGCCGGTGAGTCGCTGCTGGTCTTCGTGAAACTGGCCGGTGTGCCGGGTGCCCTCGAAGGTTTCCTCGAGCACGCGGGCGGCCCACGCGGGCAGGTCGTCGCTGATCCGGTAGAACACCCAGGTGCCCTCGCGGCGCACCTTGGTAATGCCGATGTCGCGCAACTGGGCGAGGTGTCGCGAGATCTTCGGCTGGCTCACGTCGAGAGCAGCGGTCAGTTCGCAGACGCACAGCTCGCCTTCGCTCTGCAGCAGCATCAGGGAGCGCAGTCGGGTGGCGTCGCTCAGGGCGCGGAAAAAGGTTTCGGGTAGCATGTGTGGGATCCCTG
The DNA here is from genome assembly GCF_041687595.1 of Guyparkeria sp. Lineage (NCBI taxonomy): Bacteria > Pseudomonadati > Pseudomonadota > Gammaproteobacteria > Chromatiales > Thioalkalibacteraceae > Guyparkeria > Guyparkeria sp. The sequence goes on from NZ_JAWLBP010000020.1 coordinate 3,041, forward strand.
CGCTGAATCGGTCGGGTCGGCATTGTAATGGCCGGATGGCCCCGAGTCATTCGACTAGACTAGTCCGTGAGTCGAACAATGACCGGAGAGGTTCAAATGAACTGGGATCACATTGCAGGCAACTGGCGCTCGTTCATCGGTCATGCCGAGGAGTACTGGGGGCGCATCACCGGCGACGAGTTCGCGGTGCTCGAGGGCAAGAAGGACGAGCTGATCGGCAAGATCCAGGCCCGGTACGGCGTCAGCGAGGAGCAGGCGCGGGCGCAGGTTCGGGAATTCCAGAAGCGGATGAAGGAAGAGCTCGGCCCGAAGGGGCTTCCCGGGGACAAGGACGACTGACCGGAACCTCTTCCGACATGAAGAACGCCCCGCCAGAATGACGGGGCGTTCGCGTTCTCGGCTGCCGGGCGGGGAGGCCCGGCCGGGGTGCCAGCCTTACAGGCTGTAGTACATGTCGAACTCGACCGGGTGGGTGGTCATGCGCAGGCGCTGGACCTCCTCCTCCTTGAGCTCGATGTAAGCGTCGATCAGGTCGTCGCTGAAGACGTCGCCGCGGGTGAGGAACTCGCGGTCCTCGTCCAGCGCGCGCAGCGCCTCGTCCAGGGAGAAGGCCACCTCGGGGATGTTCTTCTCCTCTTCCGGCGGCAGGTCGTAGAGGTTCTTGCTCGCCGCCTCGCCCGGGTGGATCTTGTTCTGGATGCCGTCGATGCCGGCCATCAGCATCGCCGCGAACGCCAGGTACGGGTTGGCGGTGGAGTCCGGGAAGCGCAGCTCGACGCGGCGCGCCTTCGGGTTGGCGACGAACGGGATCCGGATGGAGGCCGAGCGGTTGCGGCTGGAGTAGGCCAGCTTGACCGGTGCCTCGAAGCCCGGGACCAGGCGCTTGTAGCTGTTGGTCGACGGGTTGCAGAAGGCGTTGAGCGCACGGGCGTGCTTGATGATGCCGCCGATGTAGTACAGCGCCGTCTCGGAGAGGCCCGCGTAGCCGTCGCCGGAGAAGATGTTCTTGCCGTCCTTGGTCATCGACTGGTGGACGTGCATGCCCGACCCGTTGTCGCCGACGATCGGCTTGGGCATGAAGGTGACGGTCTTGCCGTAGGCGTGGGCCACGTTGTGGATCACGTACTTGAGGTCCTGCACCTCGTCGGCCTTCTTGACCAGCGTGTTGAACGCGACGCCGATCTCGCACTGGCCGGCGGTAGCGACCTCGTGGTGGTGTACCTCGACCTCCTGGCCCATCTCCTCGAGCACCAGGCACATCGCCTGGCGGAGGTCGTGCAGGGAGTCGACCGGCGGAACCGGGAAGTAGCCACCCTTCAGGCCCGGGCGGTGACCCATGTTGCCGTCGTCGTAGACGCGCTCGGCGTTCCAGACCGCTTCCTTGGAGTCGACCTTGACGAACGAGCCGGACAGGTCGGCGCCCCAGCGCACGTCGTCGAAGACGAAGAACTCGTTCTCCGGGCCGAACAGCGCCGCGTCGGCCAGGCCGGACGACTGGATGTAGGCCTCGGCGCGGCGGGCGACCGAGCGCGGGTCACGGTTGTAACCCTGCATGGTGTCCGGCTCGATGATGTCGCAGATCACGATCAGGGTGGTTTCCTCGGAGAACGGATCGATGTTGGCCGACTCCGGGTCCGGCATGAGGATCATGTCCGAGGCGTTGATGCCCTTCCAGCCGGCGATCGAGGAGCCGTCGAACATCACGCCGTCCTCGAAGCTGTCCTCGTCGATCTGGCTTGCCGGGTAGGTGACGTGCTGCTGCTTGCCCAGCGTGTCGGTGAAGCGGAAGTCGACGAACTTGACGCCGTTTTCTTCCATCATGGTCATGACTTTGTTGGTCGCGTTGGACATGGAATCCTCCGGTAACGATAAATCTCGAATGCGACGGGCGGGTAATCGCTCGACAGTTGCCGACATGATCCGCTCAAGCCCGGTCTGGTGCAACTAAAGCAGGAACCGTGCCGGGTTTGAGGGTCGCGGGTCTCGTGAGGTGGTGTGAGGTGCCCCGGGAGCAACCGGCTCGCTGCCCTTCGGCAAGTTGCTGATATCACGTGGCGAGTGCCGGTCCGGTCCGGTGACGGTGCTGCATCCTCCCGAAAGCAGAACGTGGGCGGGAGGGTCGGATGTATCTCGCGCCTGCACCCTAGGTGTGCGTGCGACATTCATAATGCACCAATATGGTTCATTTGCTGCGGCTACGGTCGGGGGTCACGGGAGTGCCGGGCCGATACGCCGGGTGATGCGGACAATCGAATGCCAGGCAGGCCATGCCGTGGCGGCATGCCCGGGCGCAGGCGAGCAGGGCCAGCCGCCGACACAGGGCAGCTCGGCCGTCCGGCTGGCGATCGAACAGTTCGGCAGTCGAGAGCTTGCCGTCGGCGATGAGGCCGTCGAGTTCCTCGTAGCGGAACCGGGCGATCTCCCGCTCGCCATCCGTGGAGACGACGGCAAGCTGGTCGGCCGTCTCCCCGTAGTGGTGCAGTAGCTGCATGGCCTTTCTCCCTGCGGTCTGGCAATGCGGATGGTAACGATAACCATTCCCGTTTATTGCCACAAGCCCTGCATGTCGCCCGCCGGCGAGGCGGGCTGCCGGCTGTTTCCCTACCAGGGAATCGTCGTACCGTCGATGTCGATGAACCGCCCGCGATCCGCCTCGGTCAGTCCGGCCATGTTGCGGCGCAACCCCTCGGCGCTCTGGGCGGTGCTGATCTCGGCGTTGGGCCCGCCCATGTCGGTAAGTACCCAGCCCGGGTGCAGGGCGACCACATTGATGCCGCGCGGCTCGAGGTCGATCGAGGCGCTCTTGATGACTGCGTTGACCGCCGCCTTGCTCGACCGGTAGATGTAGCCGCCGCCGGAACCGTTGTCACCCATCGAGCCGACCTTGCTCGAGAGAATGCCGATCTTTTTCTCGTCACTGCGCGCCACCTGCTCGGCGAAGGCCTGCATGATGAGCATCGGCGCGATACTGTTGATGCGGAAGACCTCCAGCCAGGCCTCGACGTCGGTGACGTTGCCGAAGGCCACGCCGCGCGGGCCGTAGATGCCGGCGTTGTTGATCAGCCAGTCGATCGATTCGTCGGCCAGCTCGCGCGACAGGGCATCGATGGCATCCGGGTCGCCCACGTCCAGTGCATGCAGCGTCAGGTTGTCCGGGTTCTCGCCGGCAAGAGACTTGAGCTGGGACGAACCCTGCGGGTCACGGGCCGTGGCGTGCACGCGCCAGCCGTCATCGAGCAGCTGGCGGGCGAGCTCCAGGCCGATGCCGCGGTTGGTGCCTGTGATCAGGGCGGTCTTCATGCGTGATTCCTCCTTCTCGGTGGTGTGTGGGCGTCGCGGGCTGGCAGCCCGTGTGGTCGTCGGCACCGACCGGTCATTCGGCCAGCTTGACGACCAGCTCGCCGTCGACGACACGCACGGTCTCGACGCCTTCGGCCAGGGCCTGCCAGAAACCGGGGTCGTCGCCGAACTGCTCGACCAGGTCCACGCCCTTGATGCCGCCGATCCAGGCGTTGGGCAGCGGGACGCCCCACAGGCTGACGCCGGTGACGATCACCGACAGCCGGGGTTCGCCGGTGGGGCCGACGGTCTGGCGCACCTGAGCCCCGGCGGTGACCCGGACCGTCTGGCCGCCCATGATCGGGAAATCGGGGGGCAGAGGCATCAGGAGCTTTACGCTGACCAGGTCCTGTGACAGGTCGAGGGCGAGCTGGCGGGCCGTTTCGGGGTCGCGGGCGATGATGGCGTTGAGTTCGCGCTCGTCGAAGCGCACCTCGCGCGGGGCGTCGGCCTCGCCGTAGCGTTCGGGTTTCAGCCGGCCGCTGGAGTCGAACTCGTCGGGGCGTGTGCCGAAGCGATCCCCGGCGGATGTCGAATCATCGGGGCGTGTCCGGGCATCCGGGTGAGCCGGGCGATCCCCGGGGGCGACGCCGACCGCGGCGAGCTTCCGGTCGAGGATCACCTGTTCCTGCTCGTCGAGCGTCACCGGTTCGAAATGATCGGTGAACAACAGGTAGCGCACCACGATCGCGCCCGCGATCAGCGTCACCAGCATGGTAGCGAGCACGATCAGCGTCACACCCAGGCAGCCGATGCCGCGTCGCGGGGGTGGAGCCGAGGCGGGCGGTGTCTGCTCTTCGTGCGCGGGGCGTGATGCGGTATCCGGATGGTGGGACGAATCGTTCACAGGGCCGGCTCCTCGATAACCATGGCCGCTCGCGGAAAAACGTGAGCGGTCGTGCCCGACGAGATTAGCATGCCCGGCGGCTGAGCAGCCGCGTAGCCGTGGCCAGTGCCAGCAGGGTCGCGACGAGGACGGGCGCGAACGGTTGGTCGAGGAACAGGGCGGTAGCGAAGGCAAGCAGGTAGCCGATCACGCTCAGTCCGATGGTCCAGGCGCTCGCCTGTCGCCAGTGGGCCGCAACGTGGAACCCTGCCCAGGCGGGCAGGAAGACCAGGGCGAAGGTGGCCATCAGGCCGACCGAGAGTGTCCCTGCGGCCAGCGCCACGGCGATCAGCACGTCGATCATCGTCCCGACGTGCCGGCGCCGGCTTGCCTCGCTACCTGAAGTGGCCGGCAACAGGCGCATCGCGAGTTCGTGTCGGTCGATCCGACGGCGGAGCCCCAGCGCGACGATCGCCAGCACTACGGCGGCGGCCAGTTCGACCGGCCCGGTGAAATAGAGCTGCCCGTCGACCAGCTGCCGGGCGAGCGTCTCGCCCAGCGGCGAGTTGGCGGCAACCAGCAAGACGACGGCCCAGCCGGCGAGTATCAGCCACGCGTAGGCAGAATGACCCGAGGCAGGCAAATGCCGGCCCAGCATGCCGGCCACGGCGAGGCCCGCCGCCCCGAGCAGGGCGGGGGCCGAGAGGCCGAGTGCGATCACGGCGCCAGCGCCGGCGAGATGGGCGACCGCCAGGGCCGCGAGCCACTCGTCGCGCAGGCGCAGCCATATCCCCACCAGCGGCAGCAGCACGGCGAAGGCCAGACCGGTGAAGAACGGCAGCGTGAACAGACCGTCCATCTCAGGCCGGCCTCATCTCGACCTGGCGGGCGCAGCGGGAAACCAGTTCCGCATCATGACTGACGACCAGCAGGCCGAGGCCGGCCGGTCGCCGGTCGAGGAGTCTGAACAGCGTGTGTCGTGCCCGGGCGTCGAGGTTGTTGCTGGGCTCGTCGAGCAGGACCACGTCCGCCGGGCCGGTGAGCCCGGCCCAGACGCGCAGCAGTTGGCGCTGACCGCCACTGAGCTCGTCCAGCCGTCGGGCCAGCCATCCCGACAGGGGCAACGGTGGCTGCGGGGCGGCCCCGGCCAGCGCCAGGAAATCATGGCCGTTGACGGGCAGGTCCCGGTCAGGCCGGGCGTCCTGTTCGACCAGCCGGATACGGCTGCCGGCAGCGATCCGGCATTCGCCCGAGAGGACAGGGGCGTGCCCGGTGATGGCGGCGAGCAGGGTGGACTTGCCCGCGCCGTTCGGCCCGGTCAGCGCCACGGTCTCGCCGACATCCAGCGACAGGCTGACCGGCCCGATGCGCGGCGAGCGCGTGCCGGGTGGCGCGGTGACCAAGTCGATCAGTTCGAGCCGCATCAGTCTGAACGGCTTCCCGCTCGATCGTGCCGGGACAGTGCGTCCACCCAGGCGTCGATCAGCCCGATCCAGGCATCGAGCGTGGGTGCGTCGGGCTCGGTGTGTAGCTGGACCACCGGCCAACCGAGTTCGCCACCGAGTTTGCTCGGACCGCGACCGGAGTAGTAAGGGGCATGGATGATCACCCCGTCGGATCCTTCCAGCGATTCGGCCAGCTCGCGCAGGTGACGGGCGGTCGGCGGCACGCCGGGAGTGGGTTCGAGATAGCCCAGCACGGGCAGGTCGAGCCAATCCATCAGGTAGCGCGTGTCCGCGTGGTGGAACACGGCACCCGGGGCGTCGCTCGCCCGGTCGGTCCATTCCGGCATCAGCCGGTCGAGTCGCGCCACGGCCTCATTGGCATGGGCCCGATAGCTGTCGGCATGAGGCGGATCGATGGCAGCCAGCCGCTCGGCCAGTGCCGGCAGCAGGGCGCGCATGCGGCGCGGATCGAGGTTGAAGTGCGGGTTGCCCGAGGCGTGCACGTGGCCGCCTCCGGACTCGCCCACGTCGAGCAGATCGACATGCCCGGCGGCCTCGAAATGTCCCGGTTGGCCCGGCTGGATGGCCGGGTTCGCAGCCCGCTTGACCGCGACGGGCAGCCAGCCGGCCTCCAGCTCGGCACCCACCGCGATGACGAGGTCGGCCCGGCGCAGGTCGCGCATCATCGAGGGTTTCGCCTGCAGGAAGTGGGCGTCACGGTCGGGCGGTGCCAGCACGGTCAGGTCGATATGCTCGCCGCCCACCGCCGAGGCGAGGGTGCCCATGCTGTTGGTAGTGGCCACGACGCGCAGGTCCGCCGCGTGGAGCGAGGCCGGCAGCAGGCAGGCAGCCAGCAGAAGCAGTCTTCGCATCATGAGAGATGTCCCTTCCTAGAAATTGTGCGCGCCGTGCGCACCGAATGTCATCTGGTACTGCAGGTAGAACTGGGTGTAGTCCTCGCGGTGGTCATCGAAGGCCGCGCTGACCTGCGCGACCTGGGCGCGGATGCGGCTGGTCTCGCTGATGTGCCAAGTGGCGGCCGCGGTCCAGCGTTCGCTCTCGTCGTAGTCGGCATTCACGGCCACGCGCGGGCCGCGCTTCTCGTTGGTGAAGCCGACCGCGTCGTAGCGCAGCCCGAGTTCCCAGCGCGGCGCGATGCCGTAGGTCGCTTGAACGTAGAGGCCGTCCTCGGTGAAGTCGCGCGCCTCGCCGATCACGTCCGGATTGCTGGCGTGGTGCGCGACCTCGAGGTTCTTCTCGGCGATCAGATATTCGGCCGACACGCGCCAGTCGCCCTGGCCGTAGCCCCGACCGGCGTCGTACTTGTATACCGCATCCAGGCCCCAGAGGCGCGCGTCGCCGTCGACGCCGTGCTCACCCGGCTCGCCATGGTGGTGGAGTTCCTGGTGGCTGCGGAAGAAGGCGGCCGACGCGCCCAGCTGCAGGGCGTGATCGTGACCGAGGTCCGGCGACCACTTGGCGAAGGCGGTCCACAGGCGCGGGGCCTTGTCGCGATCGGGCAGCTCGTCGGCGTGGTCGGCCTCGGTGCCCAGGCGCTCGTTGTTGTCGCCCTGGAAGGCCTCGATACCGAACAGCGTGTAGTGATCCCAGGCCGGCAGCCAGGTCAGCTGCACGCCGGTGTCCGACAGGCCGTGATCGCCCAGCAGGGTTCGGTAGGCGAGGTTCTGGTCGACGAAATCCCAGTCGTGCGGATGCTTCTCGTTGGTGTAGCCGATGCCGGAGTAGAACTTGCCCGCCTTGACTCGCAGGCCGGCCGGCAGGCCGGTGCTGGCGACGAAGGCCTCCTCCAGTTCGACGTCACCCTCGTCGGAAATGGCGACGTTCAGGCGAGCGTCCAGGAGTGCGTCGATCCCACCGGTCAGGGTGATCTCGGTGTGGCGAAGGTTGAAGCCCTGTTCGAGTCCATGTTCGTGGCCGGCGTGGTCATGGTCGTCGCCGTGTCCGTGGGCATCGAAGATGCCGGCGGTCTCGCCGAGCATCGCATCCCCGCTGCCGTCGATGCTGTCGTCGTAGTAGACGCCGTCGAGGGTCACGGAGAGTTTCGGGTCGAGGGGGAGGGTATCCCCGGCCAGGGCGGTGGTGCCGGTCAGCAGGCCGGCGAACCCCAGGGCGGCCGCGGTGGTGGGCAGTGCGTGCTTGCGATCCATGGCGAAGGTTCTTTCTTGTCGGTTGATGAGTGGCTCAAATCCGACATGTTATAACGTAACATTTAGAGAACGCCACCCCTCGCGTCGGAAGGATGTCAGAAATAGGCGGGGATCACGATGCGGCTGCGGCGAAGGAAAGCCGCACGGTGCGCCTCGGTGTGTGTTCTTGTCCTTCGGGGCGGTGCGCCCCCTAGCACGGGGGCGCGATGAGGGCCGTCAGTCGAGCCGGGCCGGTCCGCCGAGGAGCAGGGAACGCTTCATCTTCTTGGGCAGCGGCAAGCCCATCAGCTCGAGCACCGTGGCGGCGATGTTCGCGATGCCGCCGCCCGTGCGCAGCCGCACGGGCTTTTCGTCGATGACGATGCAGGGCACCGGGTAGACGGTGTGTTGCGTGTGCGGGTCACCGGTGACCGGGTCGAGCATCTCGTCACAGTTGCCATGGTCGGCGGTGAGGATGATCGAGTAGCCCTGTTCGCTGGCCGCATCCACCAGGCGACCGACCTCGAGGTCGACCGTTTCCATGGCCTTGATCACCGCATCGCGCACCGCGGTGTGACCGACCATGTCACCGTTGGCGAAGTTGACCAGCACGAAGCCGTACTCGTTGGCGCGCACTGCGTCGATGGCAGCATCCGCGACCTCGCGGGCGCTCATCTCCGGCTGCAGGTCGTAGGTGGCCACCTTGGGCGAGGGCACCATGACGCGGTCCTCGCCGGCGAAGGTCTCTTCCTTGCCGCCGTTGAAGAAGAAGGTGACGTGGGCGTATTTCTCGGTCTCGGCGCAATGAAACTGCTTGATGCCGGCCTGGCTGATCGCCTCGGCGAGCACGTTCTTCGGCCGCTCGGGGGGGAAGCCGATCGGCGAGAGGAAGCGCGGATCGTACTCGGTCAGGCAGGTCACCACGATCGGCTGGTAGTCGCCGCGATCGAAGCCGGAGAACTCTGCCTGCCCCAGCGCCTCGGTCAGCTGGCGCGGACGGTCGTTGCGGAAGTTGAAGAAGATCATCGCGTCGTCGGCGTTGAGCGGCTCGAAGCCGTCGAGCACCGCCGGACGAACGAACTCGTCGGTCTGGTCGGCCTCGTAGGAGGTAGCCAACGCCTCGCGGGCATTGGCAAAGCGCGGCCCGTCGCCGCGGACGATGGCGTTGAACGCCTCCTCGGTGCGCTCCCAGCGCTGGTCGCGATCCATGGCGTAGTAACGGCCACTGATGGTGGCGATCGCACCGTTGGCGTCCTTGAGCTTGGGCTCGATCTGGTCGAGGTAGCCCAGTGCCGATTTCGGCGCGGTATCGCGGCCGTCGGTGATCATGTGGATCAGCGGGCGGGCGCCGATCTTCTTCGCCATCTTGATCATTGCCAGCAGGTGGCGGACGTGGCTGTGCACGCCGCCGTCGGAGACCAGGCCGATGAGGTGGATCGGCCGACCCTGGCTGGCGGCCTTCTGCATCGCCTGGGTCAGGGCGGCGTTCTCGTAGAAGCTGCCGTCCTTGATCGCGTCGTCGATACGCACCAGGTCCTGGCGGTTGATCGCGCCGCTGCCCAGGGTCAGGTGGCCGACCTCGGAGTTGCCCATCTGGCCGTCGGGCAGGCCGCAGGCGCGGCCCGAGGCCTCGATCACGGTGTGCGGATGATTGGCGTACAGCTCGTCGAGGCGCGGCGTATCGGCCAGGCTGACGGCGTTGTGCTTGCGGCTCGGGTTGACGCCGACGCCGTCCATGATCACCAGCAGGACGGGGCGTCGCGGGGCAATGTTCGACATGGGTTCTGATTCCTTCTTGAAGCGCGTGTTGGATCGGGGGCCTGCCGATAGTCCGGCGGCGGAGACGACGGATCAGCGGTTGCCGGGGCGGTCGCTTTCGTCCTCGTCGTCTTTCTTCCGATCGGAGCCTTGGGGTTTATCGGCCGCCTTTTCGCCTTCGGGGCCGGTGTCGGTTTCGTCGGCCTTCCTCGTCTCGTCGAGCGACTGCTGTTCCCGCTCGATCTCGTCGAAGGCGCGATCGAAATCGAAATCCTCTTCCTTTTCCGTCTCGTGGCGGCGTGGTGTCGCCGTGTCTTCGCTGGCCGCCGCCCCGCTACCGGACGTCGACGGCTTCGGGGAACCACCGCCCGGGGGTGGCTCGGTCGGAGGTTCGTCATCGGCGTCGCCGGCCATCAGCGGGCCACCCTGTCGGCGGAGCAGCATTCTGCCGATGATGATGCCCAACTCGTACAGGAACCACACCGGGATCGCCATCATGAACTGCGACAGGATGTCCGGCGGGGTGAAGATTGCGCCGATGATGAAGGCGACCAGGATCGCGTAGCGGCGCTTTTCCGCCAGTTGTTCGGGTGTGACCACGCCGATCAGTATCAGCAGCACCACCGCCACCGGCACCTCGAAGACGAAGCCGAAGGCGAAGAACAGGGTGATGACGAAGCTGAGGTACTCGTTGATGTCGGGTGCGTAGCTCACCTCGGCGGGACCGGTGCCGGCGAGGAAGCCGAACACGATCGGGAATACCGCGAAGTAGGCGAACGCAGCGCCGATGTAGAACAGGACGGTGCTGGAGAACACCAGCGGGATGACCATCTTGCGTTCATGCTGGTACAGCCCCGGCGCGATGAAGGCCCAGAGCTGGTAGAGCAGGAACGGGATCGCGATGAACAGCGCGGTGAAGCCGGCGAGCTTCAGCGGGATGAAGAACGTCGAGGCGACCTGTACCGCGATCATGCCCGTGTCTTCGGGCAGGTAGCGGGACAGGGGCTCGGAGAGCAGGCGAAAGAGGTCGTTGCGGAACGGGAACAGTGCCACGAAGAGGACGAACACGACGGCAACCGACTTCACCAGTCGGTTGCGCAGTTCCACCAGGTGCGAAACGAACCCGGCCAGGCCGGACGGTTCCTCGGTTGTCGCGTCCGTGTTCCGCTGACTCATGGGTACCTCGAAATGCCTGCCGGCCCGGGTGCCGGGCCGGCGCGCTCACTGATTCCCCGATCGTCGGGGAGGCGGGTAGGGTCACTCACCGTGAGGCTCCTAGTCGTCCGACCGCTCGCGGGGCGCGTCGTCGCCACCCCGCCGAGTCGCCTTCGGCTTCTCGCTCTCGTCCGGCTGTTCCTCGTCGGGCGTGGCAAAGGGGCGATGGAAGTGTTCGCCGGTTTCCGCCGCCAGCCGGTCGAGTTCGTCCTCGTGCTCGGTGTCGATCGACTTGAGCCGACCGCTCGATTCACGGGCCGGCTTCTCGTCCGGGGCGCTCACGTCGCTGCCCGCTTCGTCGTCGTTCCGGTCCGCATCCGGGGTTCCGCCGGCACGAGCCTTCTCCGAACGGGCCGAACTGCGCATGGTCTGTTCGGCTTCGTCGAGCGCGCTCTTCACCGTGCCGCCGGTCTCGTCGATCTCGTGGCGAGTCTCCTCGACCATGGCGCGCAGCTTGCTGATTTCAGACTCTTGCGAGTTCAGCAGCTGCTTCATGTCCTGCATGTTGAACTCGCTGTCCATCTCCGCCTTGGCATTGGCGACGAACTTGCGGACCTTGTAGGTCCATTCGCCTGCCTTGCGTGCCACCCCGGGCAGGCGCTCGGGCCCGATCACCAGCAGGGCGACCACCAGCAGGATGAAGACTTCCCAGAAGCTGAAACCAAACACGGATCAATCCTGCGTCGGGGCGGAAATCAGCTGTCTTTCCGCTCTGAGGGCTTGTCCGCGGTTTTTTCCTTGCCCGCCTCGATCGACTCGCTCTCGATCACCCGGCTGGCATCCGGGCGCTCGGCGTCCTTGTGCTCCAGGTTCTCGGCGCGCTTCTCGCCTTCGGCCTGCTCGTCCTTCTCGGACTCGTCCTTGACGGCGGTCTTGAAGCCCTTGATGGCGCTGCCCAGGTCGGAGCCGAGGTTCTTCAGGCGCTTGGTGCCGAACAGAAGCAGCACGATGGCGAGAATGACCAGCCAGTGCCAGATGCTAAAACTACCCATGATCGCGATCTCCTAAGGATGTTCGTTAATCTTGTGCGCGACGGGCCTTTTCTTCAAGGCCCGACAGTCCGGATCGACGTTCGAGCTCGGCGAGCACGTCGGTCGGTGAAAGGTCGGCGTCGGCCAGCAGTACCAGGCTGTGGAACCACAGGTCGGCCATTTCGTTGATGAGTTCCTGTCGGTCGTCGCCCACCGCGGCGAGCGCGACCTCGACCCCTTCCTCGCCCACCTTCTGGGCGATCTTGCCGCGCCCCTTGCGGTACAGGCTGGCCACGTAGGAGCCGTCCGGGTCGGCATTCTTGCGCTCTTCCAGCAGCGCCGCCAGCCGTTCGAGCGTATCGGTCAGGCCGGCCTCAGTCCCGTTTGCCATAAATCTCTCCGGGGGATTTGCGGACCTCGTCGACCACCTGCCAGTGGCCATCCTCGAGCCGCCGATAGAAACATGACTCCCTGCCGGTATGGCAGGCGATGTGGCCGATCTGCTCGATAGACAGAAGCAATACATCCCCGTCGCAGTCGAGCCGTATCTCGTGCACCTTCTGCGTGTGGCCGCTCTGCTCGCCCTTGTGCCAGAGTCGCTGGCGCGAGCGGGAGAAGTACACCGCCTCGCCCTGCGCCACGGTTTGAGCGATCGCTTCCCGGTTCATCCAGGCGAACATCAGGATCCGCCCGGACGCATGGTCCTGGGCGATCGCCGGCACGAGTCCATGCTCGTCGAAGACGATCTCGTCGATCCAGTCGGGGGTCTCTGTGTCCTGCGCGTCGGTCACGGTATCGGGCTCGCGGGCGTGTGAATGCCAGCGCCGGAGTATATCAGGGTTTTCAGATGCGAACCTCTATGCCCCCGTCCGCCATGCGCTGCTTCGCCTCGGCAATGCTGTAGGTGCCGAAGTGGAAGATGCTGGCGGCGAGGACCGCGTCGGCGTGCCCTTCGAGGACGCCTTCGACCAGGTGGTCGAGGTTGCCGACACCGCCCGAGGCGATCACCGGGACGGGGACGGCGTCGCTGATCGCGCGGGTCAGTTCCAGGTCGAAACCCTGCTGCATGCCGTCGCGGTCCATGCTGGTGACCAGCAGTTCGCCGGCACCCAGTTCGGCCATGTGCTCGGCCCACTCGACGGCATCCAGCCCTGTCGGCTTGCGTCCGCCGTGGGTGAAGATCTCCCAGCGGGGCGGCTCGTCCTCGCCCGAGACGCGCCTGGCGTCGATGGCGACCACGATGCACTGCGAACCGACCGCGTCGCTCATCTCCCGGATACGTTCGGGGTGGTGCACGGCCGTGGTGTTGATCGAGACCTTGTCGGCCCCGGCGTGCAGCAGCCGGCGCACGTCGGCCAGCGTGCGGATGCCGCCGCCGACCGTTAGCGGGATGAACACCTCGGCGGCGACGGCCTCGACCACATGCAGCATGGTCTCGCGCCCCTCGTGGGAGGCGGAGATGTCGAGGAAGGTCAGCTCGTCGGCGCCGGCCTGGTTGTAGCGGCGCGCCGCCTCGACCGGGTCGCCGGCGTCACGCAGGCCCTCGAACTGCACGCCCTTGACCACGCGACCCTCGGCCACGTCCAGGCAGGGAATGATGCGCTTGGCAAGCCCCATGGCCTACTCGGAGAACGGCGGGATGCCCGCGCGGTCGTCGATACGTTTCTGGGCTTCCTGAAGATCGATGGTGCCTTCGTAGAGCGCCCGGCCGATGATCGCGCCGGAGACGCCGTCATCGGCGGCGTCGATCAGAAGATCGATGTCGCTCATGTCGGTCACGCCGCCCGAGGCGATGATCGGGATGCGTACCGACTTGGCCAGCTCGCGGGTCGCCTCGATATTCGCCCCCTGCATCATGCCGTCGCGGGAGATGTCGGTGAACACGATCGCGGCGACGCCGTCGGTCTCGAAGCGCTGGGCCATGTCGTGGACGTCGTGGTGCGAGAGCTTCGACCAGCCGTCGATGGCCACCTTGCCGTCCCGGGCGTCCAGTCCGACGATGATGTGACCCGGGAAGGCGAGGCAGACATCCTCGACGAAGTGCGGCTCGGAGACCGCCTTGGTGCCGATGATGACGAACGCCACGCCCAGCTCGAGGTACTGCTCGATGGTGGCCTCGTCACGGATGCCGCCGCCGACCTGGATCGGCACGTCCGGGTAGGCCTCGCAGATGGCCTTGATGACCTCGCGGTTCTTGGGGCTGCCGGCGAAGGCGCCGTCCAGGTCAACGAGGTGCAGACGGCGCGCGCCGGCCTCCACCCAGCGCCCGGCCACGGCGACCGGGTCGTCGGAAAAGACGGTGTCATCCTCCATGCGTCCCTGGCGCAGGCGTACGCATTTGCCTTCCTTCAGATCGATGGCGGGGATCAAGAGCATGATTCGGGCGTCCTCGATATGCGTCTGTCGTGTTGCGGTGCGGTCAGGACCGTGGTCCCGACCAGCGGGTGAAATTGGCCAGCAGCTTGAGGCCGTCGTCGGCGCTCTTTTCCGGGTGTGCCTGGATGGCAAAGACGTAGTCATCGGCCAGCGCGGCGCAGTAGGTCAGGTCGTAGTCGGCCGTCGCGACCGGGTGAGCCGGGTTCGTCGGCTCACAGTAATAGCTGTGCACGAAATAGAAGCGCGCGTCCTGACGAATGCCGTCAAACAGCGGGTGATCCTGCGTCTGGTGCAACTGGTTCCAGCCCATCTGCGGCACCTTGAGCGAGCCGTCCTCGGGGCGAAAGCGCTTGACCTGACCGGGAAACCAGCCCAGCAGGTCGACGCCATCGTTCTCCTCCGAGCGCTCCAGCAGCACTTGCATGCCCATGCAGATGCCGAGAAACGGCCGCGTCTGCGCTGCCTCGCGCAGGGCCTCGGGCAGGCGTCGTTCGCGCAGGGCGGCCATGCACTGGGCCGCCGCCCCCTGGCCGGGGAAAACCACCTTCTCGGATTCGAGGATCACTTCGGGGGCGTCGGTCAGTACCACATGGGCGCCGTCCGGGGCGACGTGCTCGATGGCCTTGACCACCGAGCGCAGGTTGCCCATTCCGTAATCGACAACGGCGATCTGCATTACGAGGCACCTCGTGAAATCTGCTGCGCCACCCGATTGCTGCGTCGCGTGCTCACTCGCTCCTCACCTATCTTGCCGATATGTCTCGTCGCTCGCTCCGCGGCTCCTTGCACTCGTTCGCCTCGCGACGATTTTCCGAGGCGCCTCACAGCGAGCCCTTGGTCGACGGGATGACATCCATCTGACGCTCGTCGGCAGACAGTGCCATGCGCAGCGCCCGACCGAAGGCCTTGAAGATGGTCTCGGCCTGGTGGTGTGCGTTGCGCCCGCGGATGTTGTCGATGTGCAGCGTGGCGCCGGCGTGATTGACGAAGCCGCGGAAGAACTCCTCGACCAGCTCGGTCTCGAAGCGGCCGATCAGCGAACGGGTGAAGTCGCAGCGGAACTCCAGCCCCGGGCGACCGGACAGGTCGATCACCACCCGCGAGAGCGCCTCGTCCAGCGGCACGTAGGCGTGGCCGTAGCGGAAGATGCCTCGCTTGTCGCCGACCGCCTTTGCCACGGCCTGGCCGAGCACAATGCCGCAGTCCTCGACCGTGTGGTGGTCGTCGATCTCGGTGTCGCCGTCACAGGAGAGGTCGATGTCGATCAGTCCGTGACGGGCGATCTGGTCGAGCATGTGTTCGAAGAACGGCACGCCGGTGTTCAGGCGGGCGGTCCCGGCGCCATCGAGGTCGAGTTCGAGCGAGATGCGGGTCTCGGCGGTCTCACGGCGGATCTGCGCGGTGCGTGCGGACATTGAGGTGGTTCGCGATGGGGTGGGCTGGTCAAACATCTTATTTACTCTGTGGAGCATACAATGCCAACCGCGGCGCGTCAGCCATCCCGGCCAAAATTCTGCATCGTCGATGCCCGCGCGGGGTTGACCGCCGGGAAATTTTGCCGTTAAATGCGCACCTCGTCGCGCGCCACGGATCGGCGGATTCCACGGGATCCAGGCAGGTGTGCGAGGACGGCATGGCCAGATAGCTCAGTTGGTAGAGCAGGGGATTGAAAATCCCCGTGTCGGGGGTTCGATTCCCTCTCTGGCCACCACGACATCATCAGGGCCCAGCCGGCGACGGCTGGGCCCTTTTCGTTTTCGGGCTGGGCGTCATGCGCAAGATCATCCATATCGACATGGATGCCTTCTATGCCTCGGTGGAGCAGAGGGACAATCCCGACCTGCGCGGCCGGCCGGTGATCGTGGGCGGCGACCCGGCGGGACGTGGCGTGGTGGCTGCGGCCAGTTACGAGGCCCGTCGCTTCGGCATACGCTCCGCCATGCCGGCGGCGCGTGCCGCACGGGCCTGCCCGGAGGCGGTCTTCCTGCGTCCCCGCTTTGCCGTGTATCGCGCGGTGTCTCGCGAGATCCACGCCGTCTTCCGGCAATACACCGCCCGTATCGAGCCGCTGTCGCTCGACGAGGCCTACCTCGACGTCAGCGAGAGTGGGCGCCACCAGGGTTCGGCCACGCTCATGGCGCGCGAGATCAAGGCCGAGATCCTCGCCCGGACCGGACTGGTGGCCTCGGCCGGGGTGTCCTACAACAAGTTCCTCGCCAAGCTCGCCTCGGACTTCGACAAGCCCGACGGGCTGCACTTGATCCGGCCGGAGGAGGCACAGGCCTTCATCGATGATCTCCCGGTCGGGGCATTCCACGGGGTCGGGCCGGCCACCGAGCGTCGCATGCGGGCCCACGGCATCAAGACCGGCCGTGACCTGCGTGGCGTCGAGCGGTATCGGCTGGTCGAGTGGTTCGGCCGGGCGGGCATGCATTATCACGACATCGCCCGGGGCATCGATCATCGCCCGGTGCGTTCCCACCGGGTGCGCAAGTCACTCGGCCACGAGACCACCTTCCCGCGCGACCTGCATCGTCGGGACGAGGGGGTGGAGGTCCTGCGGGCACTGGCAGGACGAGTGGCCGGCGATCTCGCGGACAAGGGGCTGCAGGCCCGCACGGTCACCCTGAAGGTCAAGTACGCGGACTTCGAACTGATCACCCGGCGCCGGACCTTCTCCCGGCCGCTGGGAGACGCCGCCACCCTGTTCGAGGCGCTCGCCGCGCTGGTGGACCTGACCGAGATCGGTGCGCGTCCAGTGCGGTTGCTGGGGGTCACGGTCTCGGGGCTGCAGGGAAAGCCCGAGCGTGACGAGCCCCAGCTGGCCCTGGGCTGGTAACCGGTTGCGCAGCGTGGCGTCGTGGCGTCTATCCTCGCCTCGCCAGCGATCTGTCGGAGCGTAAATCAATGTCCCTGGAAGTCAGCCTGCTGACGGTCTTCATCGCCGCCCTGATCACCGCCCTGACCACCGGCCTGGGCGCCCTGCCGCTGCTGTTCTCGAAGCGGCTGGACGCGCGCTGGCTGAGTATCGGGGCTGCGCTGGCGGCCGGGCTGATGCTGGCGGCGAGCCATAGCCTGATCGACGAGGGCTCGGCCGCCAATGGCTGGCTGGTGCTGCTGGGCATGGCGTCGGGGTTGCTGCTGGTGGTGGCTGCCGACCGGTGGCTCGATGGACACGGCACCCCGGACGTGGGCGAGCTCCAGGGGGCGGATGCGCGCAAGGCTCTGATGATCGTCGGGGTGATGACGGCCCACTCGTTCGCCGAGGGCGTGGGTGTGGGCGTGGCCTACGGTGGTGGCGAGGAACTCGGGGTCTTCATCACCGTGGCCATCGCCGTGCACAACATCCCGGAAGGCCTGGCGATCGCGCTGGTTCTGGTGCCCCGGGGCGTGCCGGTCTGGCAGGCGAGCCTCTGGGCGATCTTCTCCAGCCTGCCGCAGCCGCTGATGGCCATCCCCGCCTACCTGTTCGTCACCGCCTTCGAGGCCTTCCTGCCAGTCGGGCTTGGCCTGGCAGCCGGGGCAATGATCTGGATGGTGTTCGCCGAGCTGCTCCCGGATGCCAGTCGGCGTCTCTCCGCTGCCGCGGTCGGCACCGTCGTCGTGCTGTCCTTCATGTCGATGTTCGCCTTCCAGCTGGCCATCCATCACTGATCCCCCGAGTTCCGCACCCGGCGCTTCGCGGGCGGTGGCGAAAATCGATCGCCTGATGATTGAAATCCCGACGGTTTCGGCCCATCCTTGATGTCCGGTACCGGTTTAGCGAGGAAAGGATCATGAGCGATACAAGGAATTTCGGAATCCCCCGCGTCGGGCGCGTGGCGCGCGCGTTGGCGCTGTCGATGACTGCAGGCGGCCTGATGGCCGGCATGTCGGTCCAGGCGGCCGAGCGTCCGGTGGGCGTGAGCCAGAACCTGTACGAGGAAGGCGCGCTGGAGCGCTACCTTGCCGAGGCGAAGAAGGGTGACATCTTCTCGCAGTACGTTCTCGGTCACATGTACTCCACCGGCAAGTCGGTCGAGCAGGACTACAAGAAGGGGTTGCGCTGGTACCGAGCGGCCGCCGAGGCAGGTTATGCCCCCAGCCAGCTCGCACTCGGCTCGATGTACTACGCCGGCCAGGGTGTCGAGGCGGATGCGTCCGAGGCGGTGCGCTGGTTCGAGAAGGCGGCCAAACGGGGGTACGTGCGGGCGCAGGCCAACCTCGCGGCGGTCTACCTCGCCGGCGAGGGGGTCGAGGCCGACCACGACAAGGCCCTGCACTGGTACCGCGAGGCCGTGCTCGGCGGGCACGAGCGCTCCCGCTATTACCTGGCCACGATGTATGTGCACGGCATGGGCATGGATGCGCCGGACTACGTCGCCGCCTATGCGCTGCTCGATCCACTGGTGAAGGAGGGCGACGATTCCTCCGCCGAGCTGCTGGCCTCGTTCGAGGACGACATGAGCCGGACCGAGCTGGCCGAGGCCCGCGAGTTCCTCGATGGGCCGCAGACCCGCGAACGCATGGTGGCGGCGCTCGACTGAGGGGCAGCTTGCCCGTCATTAGCCCGGCCAACGGCACCCTCGGTTTCCGAGGGTGCCGTTTTGCGTTCTGGAGCCTGCCCTACAGAAGCGGCGACGTCAGGCGGGCGAGATTCTGCGCCAGTACCCGCCCGCGGTGGCGTTCCGCCCAACGCCCCGCGGCGAGGGGGCGGCACTGGCGGCGGTATTCCGCGACGATGCCGGCAAGCCTGTCGGCGGTGGTGGACGAATAGCAGAGCAGGCCGAACTCGGCATTGATCAGCGACGAGCGCACGTCGAGGTTCGCGCTGCCCACCAGCGACAGTCGACCGTCGCAGAGCGTGATCTTGCTGTGCAGCAACCGGGTGGGGTGGCGATGGATGTGCACGCCGGCCTCGAGCAGCTCGTCGAAGTAGGATTCCTGCGCCAGTTGAACCAGCGGATGGTCCAGTTCCTCGGGCAGGAGCAGGTCGCAATGTACCCCACGCCGTGCCGCGGCCTTCAGCGCATCGAGGGTGGAGTCGTCGGGGACGAAATAGGGAGTGACGATCTCCAGTCGCTCCGTGCTCGCGTGGATCAGGCCGAGCAGCAGCCGCTGCAGGACGGGTTCGGGGTATTCCGGCCCGCTGGGCAGGCCGATGCAGGATTCCTCGCCGGCAGGCTGGGTCAGGGGGAAATGGCGTTCGGCGTCCAGCAACTCGGTGGTCTCGATGTACCAGTCGCCGGCGAAGACGGCCTGCAGCTCGAGTACCACCGGCCCTTGGATACGGAGCATCAGGTCCTGGTAGGACAGCCCCTTGCGGAACTCGGGGTGGACCAGGTTCATCGAGCCGGTGTAGCCGATCCGGCCATCGATCACCACCAGCTTGCGGTGATTGCGCAGATCGAAGCGCGCGGCCTTGTGCGGCAGCTTGCTGCGGGGGAAGGCCCGGGCGATCTCGATACCGTGCCGACGCAGCCGCAGCAGCTTGCGCATGCCCTGCTTCGAGCCGAAGTCGTCCACCAGCAGGCGTACGGTCAGGCCGCGTTGGGTCGCCCGCCTTAGGGCGTCGAAGACCGGGCGGGTAGCCGAGTCGACCACCGCGATGTAGAAGGTCAGGTGGATGTGATCCGTGGCGGCATCGATGTCCCGCACCAATTGCTCCCCGAAACCCTCCATGGAATCGAGCGCGTCGATGTGGTTGCCGTCGAACAGCGGGAAGCGCCGCCAGCAGCGCACCATCTGGTCGACGGCGGCGAACCGCTCGGGCAGATCGCCGCTGCCCTTGGGCTCGGCCTCGGACAGCCGTTGGGTCACGGGCCAGAGTGTCTCGGTCAACCGGGCGATCTGCTCGGTGCGATGCCGCGACATTCGCGGCCGGCCGACCAGCAGATACATCACCAGTCCCACGATCGGCAGGAAGAACAGCAGCAGCAACCAGGCGGTGGCCGCGGTCGGGGGGCGTCGCAGGGGCACGATGAACAGGGCGGCCAGCCGGATCGTCCATTCGATCAGGAAATACAGCTGGGTGATGGGGTTTTCGAGGGCGTCCATGTTCGTGTCGTCAGCGCTTGCCCCCGCCCGAGGCGCGCGCCAGCACCCGGTCCATCGCCCGGACGGTGAGGACCCGCTTCAGGGCCGCGAAGAGGTAGGTCGGGACGGTCACCGGGTAGCGGGCCTTCGGTCGGCGGGCCTCCGTGGCGTGAATGACGCGTCGAACCACCGCCTCGGGTTCCAGGGTGAAGGGGGCGGCCGGGCCGGGCTTGCGCAGTCGCTCGAGTTGGCGCTCGTAGGCCTCGCGATGGACCGAGCGCTCCCAGTCGATGCGTTGCTCGAAGGCCCGCTGCGCGTTGGCGCGAAAGCGCGAGGTGATCGGCCCCGGCTCGACCAGCGAGACGTCAATGCCGCTGCCGGCCAGTTCCAGTCGCATGGTGTCGCTCAGCCCTTCGAGGGCGAACTTCGAGGCGACGTAGGCGCCACGGAAGGCCAGCGCGCTGATGCCGAGTACCGAGCTGTTCTGGATGATGCGGCCGAACCCGGCCGCCCGCATGCTCGGGATGACGAGGTTGGTCAGCTCGACGGTGCCCAGCAGGTTGGTTTCCAGCTGGGCGCGCAGGGTCTCGCGGCCCAGGTCTTCCACTGCGCCGGGCTGGCCGTAGGCCCCGTTGTTGAACAGCACCTCGATCGGGCCGCCGAGCCGCTCGACGGCCCGGTCGAGGCCGGCCTGGATCGAGGCCGGGTCGTCGAGGTCCAGCCGGACAGCCGGGATGTGCCGGTGCGGCCAGGCGTCGACGTCCGCGGGATTGCGCATGCTCGCGACCACGTTATGCCCGCGCTCGGCCAGCATCTCGGCGGCACGCCGGCCGATCCCCGACGAGCAGCCGGTGATCAGGATGCGCCGGGGTGTGTCTGCGGTCGCGGACTGGGCCAAATCGATCTCCTGTTTTTGTCCCGTGGTAATGGTGCCGATGCGTTCAGGGTTTCCCTTGAGCGATTGCGCCTGAGTTCACAGGTCTTATACTCGAAAGCGATTCCTGCAAGGGACATGAATACCAGAGACGAGGTGAGGTTGCATGGCATTCGAGAATCAGACGGTTGCCCGCGAGGTCGGAGTCGAGCGACTCGAGACCCACAAGGTCATCCGCAACACCTACATGATGCTGTCGCTGACGCTGCTGTTTTCCGCGATCACCGCGGCCGTGTCGATGGTAATGGCCATGCCCGGCTGGGTCTCGCTGGTCTCCTTGGGCGCGGCCCTGGTGATGGTCTGGTTCGTCCTGCCGCGCACCGCGCATTCGGCGGCCGGGCTGGCAGTGGTGTTCGGCATCACCGGCCTGTTGGGCTTCGGGCTCGGTCCGACTCTCAACTACTACCTGAGCCTCGCCAATGGCGGCCAGATCGTGATGACCGCACTCGGTGGCACCGGGGCGATCTTCCTCGGTCTGTCTGCCTACGCGCTGGTCTCCCGCCGCGACTTCTCCTTCATGGGCGGCTTCCTCGTCGTCGGTCTGGTCGTGGTGCTGGCCGCGATGCTGGGTAACATCTTCCTGGAGATCCCCGCCCTGTCGATGACCATCTCCGCGGCCGTGGTGCTGCTGATGAGCGGCTTCATCCTCTACGACACCGGTCGGATGGTGAATGGCGGCGAGGACAACTACCTGCTGCTGACGGTCAGCCTGTACCTGAACATCTTCAACCTGTTCGTCCACCTGCTCAGCCTGCTGGGCATGAGCCAGAACGACTGACGGTTCGCGGGTCGAGCGACGGGCCCCTTGGTGACAAGGGGCCCTGTTTTGTTTCCGGAGGAAACGGTTGATGGATCTCTGGATGAAGATCGGCATGGCCGTGCTTCTCGGGGCGTTGCTGCTGTTTCTCCTGCCCCGCGTCAAGCCGATGATGCAGGCCAGTCGCAAGGGGTCGCGAGAGGAATGGCTGGGACTGGGTCTGATCCTGCTGCTGGTGGCCGGATTCGTCGCTTTCCTGATGAGCACGGTCTGAGCCGCGAGTTCCCCGGACTCGTCCCCCGGGGGTTCCGGGCGTAGAATCCGGAGAAGACACCGCTTGATCCGTGCGCGCGGCGCGCGGGGAGACCGGCGATGCCAAACCGGGAGACCAAGGAGGTCCGGCATGCGAATGACTGCCTATCTGCTCGCGTTGGGTTTGCTGATTCCCTTCTGGGGGTTGGCGCTGCTCGCTTGGATCACATCCCCCGGCTGGTCGGCCCAGGCGCTCGATGCGCTGACCGCCTGGAGCGGGGTGATGTTGGGCTTTCTCGGGGCCATCCACTGGGGCGTGGTGCTGGCCACCACGCCGGCCGAGCGGGCGTTGCTCAGCGGTGATGTCCGCCACCGGCTGGTCTGGGGGGCGTTGCTGGTCGTCCTGGCCTGGGTCGCGGTGCTGTTGCCGTGGACAGTGCTGTCACTCTCGATGCTCTTCCTGCTGCTGGTCGTTTCCTGGCAGGTCGACCGTCGCTGGCTGGACAACCTGCCGGTGGGCTGGTCCTATCAGCGACTGCGGCGCCTGTTCACCCTGGCGGCGGCGTTGGCGTTGCTGGTGGCGATCGCCTCATGGATCCGGCCGCTCGCGGCCGGGGGCGGGGCATGAGCCATGAGCCGCAGCCCGACGAGGTGACCGAGGAGGACGACAAGTCCGGCGGTCGTCGTTTCCTCACGCTGCGCCGCTGGCTGATTGCCGGCATCCTGGTCTGGGCGCCCCTGGCGGTGACCTACTGGGTGGTCAACGCGCTGATCTCCTTCATGGACCGGAGCATGCTCCTGTTGCCGCGGGCATATCGGCCGGAGGAGTTGCTCGGCTTCCAGCTTCCCGGCATGGGGGCCTTCTTCGCCATCGTGATCGTGCTGGTCACCGGGGCCCTGGTCGCCAACATCCTCGGGCGGAGCCTGGTGCATGCCTGGGAACGCCTGCTCAATCGCATTCCGCTGGTGAGCAGCATCTACTCGGCGGTCAAGCAGGTCGTCGAGACCTTCGTCTCGCAGGATTCGCGTTCGTTCCGCCAGGTGGTGCTGGTCGAGTATCCGCGGCGCAACGCCTGGTCGATCGCGTTCGTGTCCGGCGAGCCCATCGGCGAGGTGCAGGATCGCACCGACGAACACCTGGTGACGGTGTTCGTGCCCACCGCGCCTAACCCGACGTCGGGTTTCGTGATCATGGTGCCGCGCGCGGAACTGATCGAGCTCAACATGACCGTCGAGGAGGGGTTCCGGCTGGTGGTCTCCCTGGGCGTGGTCCTCCCGCCGCGACGTGACGGCAAGGGGCGTGTCATCGATCCGGCCTCGGCGCCGGCGGCCGACGGCGACCCGACCGGACGGCGGCTGTCCACCCGGCCGGAGGAAGATTCCTGAGCCGCGGCCACTCGCGCTCGAAAAATCCCACCGCTCGGGCTACCATAGCGGGCTTTTCACCAAGACGGGCTGAAGAACAATGCAGATGCGGACACACACCTGCGGACAAGTGGACCAGGCGCTCCTCGATCAGGAGGTGGGGCTGGTTGGCTGGGTCAATCGCCGGCGCGATCACGGCGGCGTGATTTTCGTCGACCTGCGCGACAGGAACGGTCTGGTCCAGGTGGTGTTCGATCCCGACGACCCGGAGATGTTCGCTGTCGCCGAGACTCTGCGCAACGAGTTCGTCATCCAGGTGCGTGGTCGGGTGCGTCGTCGTCCCGATGGTACCGAGAACCCCAACATCCGATCGGGACAGATCGAGGTGCTCGGTCTCTCCCTGACCGTTCTCAACCGCGCCGAGCCGCTGCCGTTCCAGCTTGACGACGAGCGGGTCTCGGAGGAGCACCGCCTTCGGTATCGCTACCTCGACCTGCGCCGGCCGGAGATGCTCGACCGCCTGCGCCTGCGTCACCGCATTACCAGCGCCATGCGGCGGTTCCTGGACGACGCCGACTTCATCGACGTCGAGACCCCGGTGCTCACGAAGGCGACCCCTGAGGGCGCGCGCGACTACCTGGTTCCCTCGCGCACCCATCCGGGCGAGTTCTTCGCCCTGCCGCAGTCGCCGCAGCTGTTCAAGCAACTGCTCATGGTCTCGGGGCTCGAGCGCTACTACCAGATCGTCAAGTGCTTCCGCGACGAGGATCTCCGTGCCGACCGTCAGCCGGAGTTCACCCAGCTGGACATGGAGATGAGCTTCGCCGACGAAGAGACGGTGATGGGTCTGATCGAGAACATGATGCGGCACCTGTTCATCGAGACGGTCGAGGTGGCCCTGCCGGAGCCGCTGCCGCGCCTGACCTGGCATGAGGCCATGCGCCGCTTCGGTTCGGACAAGCCGGATCTGCGGATCCCGCTGGAGCTGGTGGACGTGGCCGACCTGGTCAAGGACGTCGATTTCAAGGTCTTCAGCGGCCCGGCCAACGATCCGCGCGGTCGCGTCGCCGCCCTGCACGTGCCGGCCGGCGGCAAGATGCCGCGCAGCCAGATCGACGAGTACACCAAGTACGTCTCGATCTTCGGCGCCAAGGGGCTGGCCTACATCAAGGTCAACGACGCGTCCGCCGGGCGCGAGGGCCTGCAGTCGCCGATTCTCAAGTTCCTCACCGACGAGGCGGTTGCCGGGATCATGGAGCGCACCGCTGCTGCCGACGGCGACCTGATCTTCTTCGGCGCGGACAAGGCCAAGGTCGTCAACGAGGCCCTCGGTGCCCTGCGCGTGCGTCTGGGCCACGATCTCGACATGGTCGAGCACGGCTTCAAGCCCTTGTGGGTTGTCGACTTCCCGATGTTCGAGTACGACGAGAAGGATGGCCGCTACTACGCGCTGCACCACCCGTTTACCGCCCCCCACCCGGACGATGCCGACAAGCTCGATTCCGACCCGGAATCGGTGCGCTCGCGCGCCTATGACTTCGTCTTGAACGGCTACGAGCTGGGCGGTGGCTCCGTGCGTATCCACGAGCCGGCGATGCAGCAGCGGGTGTTTGCCCAGCTCGGCATCGACGAGGAGGAGGCCAACGAGAAGTTCGGCTTCCTGCTCGACGCGCTCAAGTACGGTGCGCCGCCGATGGCCGGCGTGGCCTTCGGCCTGGACCGCATCGCCATGCTGATGAGCGGTGCGACCTCCATCCGCGACGTGATCGCCTTCCCCAAGACGCAGTCGGCTGCCTGCCTGCTGACCGATGCCCCGGGCGAGGTCGACCCGGCCGCGCTGCGCGAACTCTCCATCCGCGTGCGGGTTCCGCCGAAGGAAGAGGGTCGGGGGTGATCGGCGGGCCGGGCCTTGACGCGCAGGAGTCCGGCCGCATGAACTACACTCCAGACCGTCGAATTCCGCTTGATGCCCGTGTCCCCGGTGGGGCGGGCATGCCAGTCCCGGAGGCTCCATGACTGCGACTACCGATTCCGATCGCGCCGCGCGCGAAATCCCCGTTGCCCTCGAGCCCGAGATCGCCCGCATCGCGCTGGCCTCCAAGCCCGCCGCGCCGGTGACCGACGAGGAGCGCGAGGCGCTGCGCGCGGAAATCAAGCAACTGTTGGTCGAGCAGGACGCCGTGCTGGTCGTGCACTATTACGTCGACGAGGACCTGCAGAAACTGGCCGACGAGACCGGCGGCCGGGTGTCCGACTCGCTCGACATGGCCGCCTTCGGTGCCGAGCACCCCGCGCAGACGCTGGTGGTCTGCGGGGTGCGTTTCATGGGCGAGACGGCCAAGATCCTCAGCCCCGAGAAGCGGGTCCTGATGCCCGAGTTGCATGCCGAATGCTCGCTGGATCTCGGATGCCCGCCGAAGGAGTTCGCCGATTTCTGCGATGCCCATCCCGACCGCACCGTGGTGGTCTACGCCAACACCTCGGCGGAGGTGAAGGCACGCGCCGACTGGGTGGTCACCAGTTCCAACGCCCTGGAGATCGTCTCGCACCTCAAGGATCGTGGCGAGAAGATCCTCTGGGCGCCGGACAAGCACCTTGGGCGTTACGTGCAGGAGAAGACCGGCGCGGACATGCTGCTGTGGGAGGGCTCCTGCGTGGTGCACGACGAGTTCCGCGCCGACGCGCTGGCCGAGCTCAAGGAAAAGCACCCCGAGGCGGCCATCCTGGTCCACCCGGAATCCCCCGAGGCGGTAGTGAACATGGCCGACCGTGTGGGTTCCACCTCGCAGCTGATCAAGGCGGCAACCGAGCTGCCCAACGAGACGCTGATCGTGGCGACAGACCGTGGCATCTTCCACAAGATGGCCGAGGCCGCGCCGGGCAAGACGCTGATCGAGGCGCCCACCGGCGGCCGCTCGGCGACGTGCGTGTCCTGTGCCCACTGCCCGTGGATGGCCATGAACGGGCTCGTGAGTGCCCGGGATGCCCTCAGGCACCCCGAGGAACACGAGATCACGGTCGACCCAACGATCCGCGAGAAGGCCGTGGAATCGATCCAGCGGATGCTGGACTTCTCCCAGAGCCGTGGCATCGTCACGCGCGGCAACAACGACGCCTGACCGCTCGCTTCCAAGCCGAATCATTGCCCGGGCCCGCGAAACGCGGGCCCTTTTCGTTCCGGGGCGGCCGGTGAATCCGATCATGCGTATATGCATGTTAAATAACGAAAGTTACTGCGAATATTCGCCCTTTCTTTGATTCAGGCGGGTGCTTCAGCGATAAGAAAATTTGAGTTCACGGCTCAGGTATTCGGGGCATAAGGTGATCGCGTTGAGCTTGATCACCCCACCAAGGAGATAACGATGAAAAAGCTGTTCACGATGCTCGCCCTGATCATCGCCGCGCCGCTCGCCCTGCAGGGCAACGTGGCCATGGCGGAGACCGAGAAGACCAAGCAGGCTCTCTACCATGTCAACCATGCGGACATGAACACCATCAAGGCCGCCCTGCGCAACATCACCAACCACATCAACTCGCCCTCCGGTCCCGCCACCCGGATCGAGGTGGCCGTGCACGGTGGCGGTATCGCGATGCTGACCGAGGCACGCGAGGATCCGCAGCTTCAGGCCGCCATCGACAACGTCAAGGCCAACGGCGTGGAGATCAAGGTCTGCGCCAACACCCTGCGCGGCAAGGGGCTGGACGTGAAGGAAGATCTCTACGACACGCAGGAATCCGACATCGTGCCGTCCGGCGTGGCTCACGTGGCCGACCGCCAGATGGAAGGCTGGGCATACATCCATCCGTGATGATCGGTTCGGTGGCCTGTGCCGCCGATGGTTCGACGCGGCCCGGGTCTTTCCCGGGCCTTTTTCATGGTAGAGGGCTGGTCGTCCGGGAGCGCCTGACGGGGTGGCGATTCGTGCGGGCGCGGAAATAGCGGCTATCATGCCGGCAGGTTTTTATCGAGTGCCTGCATGCACGACCATATCCTTCTTTCCCTGACCGCGATCGTGGTGCTGGGCATCGCCGCCCAGTGGCTCGCCTGGCGGGTCAAGGTGCCCCCCATCCTGTTCCTGCTGCTCATCGGCATCGCGCTGGGGCCGGTTTTCGGGCTGCTCGAGCCGGATGCCCTGTTCGGCGACCTGCTGTTTCCCATCGTGTCGCTGGCGGTCGGCGTGATCCTGTTCGAGGGCAGCCTGACCCTGCGCTTTCGCGAGATCCAGGGCGTCTCGTCGACCATCATCCGCATGGTCTCCCTGGGGGCGGCAGTCTCGTGGGGGGTGGCAGCCACCGCGGCGCACTGGTTCGTGGGGCTGGACTGGCCGATCGCCTTTCTCTTCGGCGCGCTGGTGGTGGTGACCGGCCCGACGGTGATCGCCCCGCTGCTGCGCATCGTCCGCCCCACCGAGCGGGTGAGCAAGATACTGCGCTGGGAGGGGATCATCATCGATCCGATCGGGGCGCTGCTTGCCGTGCTGGTCTTCGAGTTCATCGTCACCCAGTCTCAGACCGGCGCGGGCTTCGGCGGCGTGCTGCTGCCTTTCCTCGAGCTGGTCATCCTCGGGACCGTGCTGGGCGCGGCCGGTGGCTGGCTGCTGGGGCAGATGCTCTCCCGGCACGTGCTGCCCGACTACCTGATCAACGTGACCGTGCTGGCCTCCGTGCTGGCGGTGTTCACCCTGTCCAACGTGGCGGCCGAGGAGTCCGGCCTGCTGGCGGTGACCGTCATGGGCATCTGGCTGGCGAACATGCGCGGCGTGCCCCTGGACGACATCCTGCACTTCAAGGAGACACTGAGCATCCTGTTCATCTCCGGGTTGTTCATCCTGCTCGCCGCACGCATCGACCCGGCCACGCTCAGCCAAGTCGGTTTCGGCGCGCTGCTGGTGCTGGCGGCGATCGTCTTCGTCGCCCAGCCGTTGAAGGTGTGGCTGTCGGCGATCGGCAGCGGGCTGTCGTGGCGGGAAAAGACCATGATCGCCTGGATCGGGCCGCGCGGTATCGTCGCCGCGGCCGTCTCGGGCCTGTTCGCGCTCAAGCTGGTCGACGAGGGACTCGAGGGAGCCGAGGTGATCGTGCCGCTGACTTTCATCGTGATCGTCGGCACGGTCGTGCTCGCCTCGCTGACCGCGCGGCCGCTGGCCAAGGCGCTGGGCATCGCCCTGCCGGAGGACCACGGTGTGCTGATCGTCGGGGCTAACCGGGTCACCCGGGAGATCGCCAAGGTGCTCAACAAGCACGGCTTTCGCGTGGTGATCGCCGACGGCAACTACAGCGAGATCCGCCAGGCGCGCATGGATGGCCTGGAGACCTATTACGGCAACCCCGTCTCGGAGGCGGCCGACCGCAAGCTGGACCTGGTGGGCATCGGCCAGATGTTCGCCATGTCGGCCCAGCCGGAGATCAACAACCTGGCGGCAGTACGCTACCGGCACGAGTTCGGCCAGTCGAATGTCTTCGTCCTGCAGACGCCACAGGAAGCGAGCGGGACGGAGAACCAGCGCATCACCTCGCAGTTCAATGCCCGGGGGCTGTTCCGCGACGGTGTGTCGCTGGGCCACCTGTTCCGCCTGATGGAGGCGGGGGCGGAGATCGTCAGCACCCGGCTGACCGAGAACTTCGGCTACAGCGAATACCAGGTGCACTACCAGGGGCGGGGCGAGCTGCTGTTCGGCATCACGCCCAACGGCAACCTGCGTCCGCTGAGCGAGGAACTCGGGCAGCGACCGGGACCGGGCTGGTTGATGATCGGCCTGTACGAGCCGGCACCAGAAAGCGAGCGCGGCGTGAGCCCGGAGGGTGGGCCGTCGGCAGGGGACCGGACCGGCGACCGGCTGCCGGGCTGACTGCCACGCAGCAGGAGCAGTGGCGGCGCCCTGTAAGGTCGGAGAAAATTTTTTGTCATCCGGTGCGTCGAGGGGGTTGCGCGACTCGTCGAGGTTTGTATAATGCGCGCTCTAGCAAACGCAGTCGATCGCATCGGTTGCGTTGAGATGAGCGGGAATAGCTCAGCTGGTAGAGCACAACCTTGCCAAGGTTGGGGTCGCCGGTTCGAATCCGGTTTCCCGCTCCAGTTGGGTGGTTAGCTCAGTTGGTAGAGCGGAGCCCTTACAAGGCTTAGGTCGGGAGTTCGAGCCTCTCACCACCCACCATCATCTCAAAAGCAGCGGTAGTTCAGTTGGTTAGAAT
>NZ_JAWLBP010000021.1:0-15100 GCF_041687595.1 Guyparkeria sp.
GTTGGTAGAGCGGAGCCCTTACAAGGCTTAGGTCGGGAGTTCGAGCCTCTCACCACCCACCATCATCTCAAAAGCAGCGGTAGTTCAGTTGGTTAGAATACCGGCCTGTCACGCCGGGGGTCGCGGGTTCGAGTCCCGTCCGCTGCGCCACACTCCGAAAGGCCCGCCTCTGGCGGGCCTTTCTTCGTCTGGAATCCCCGAGTCGCCCGGGCAATGCCCGCTCCCTCGCCCGGCCTGTCCGGGTCAGGGATTTCTCGGCTGGCCGCGCAGGGGCTGCAGCCACTGCCAGGCCTCGCCCTGTGCCCGTTGCAGGGTGGCCGACGCGTCCGTCGTCATCCGCTTGAAGCCGGCCTCCAGGTCGGCTGGCTGCCAAGGCTGGCGGCGGTAGATCAACACGGTGTTCAGTCGGTCGGGGATGTGCGCCACCAGGGCATCCTGGTGGAGATGGGCGGCAAACTGCCGATGGATGTCGACCACCGCCCGCATCGTGTTGCGCCAGACATTCACGCAGACCAGCCCCCCGTCGTCGAGCCTGGCCACCAGGCTTTCGACCGTCTCGTCCGGCAGTCGGACCATGCCCTCATCGTCGAATACGTCTAGCAGGAGGAGGTCGGCCCGCTGCCAGCCCGGGTGCCAATCCGGGTCGGTGATGTCGGCGAATTCCAGAGTGAGCCGGGGGTGGTCGAGCGCCAGGCCGAAATGACGGGAGGCGATCGGCCCGAGCGATTCACGCAGATCGGTCGCGTGGATGCTAGACTCGGTATGTTCGAGAAGAAACTTCGCCATGACGCCGCCGCCGAGACCGAGCATGGCGATCCGCGAAGGATCAGGGTGTAGCGCCACCGGCAGGGTCATGGCCTTGTAGTAGGCGAACGACAGCCGCTCGGGTGCCTCGGGGCGCCACGCCGACTGGGCTGTCTGGTTGCCGAAGTGCAGGGACACCTCGCCACCCTGCTCGGTGACCTCCAGCGTGCCGAATGGATCACGCTGCCTCTCCAGTATTCGATGTTTCACGCGGTCCCCCGCTGCGCCGACGAGGCGTGGGCGTGGTTACCGGCAGGCAGAACTTCGGGGTGTCGGCGCGGTCTCTGTGGTTCCATGGGTGTGTACGCAGAATGAACGAAGACGAGTCGAGGAAAGAATGATGTTGACGAGGGCTTTCCCGGGCGTGAGGGGAATTATCGATCATCTGGCCGTCGCCTGCATGGTCGCGGCCATGCTTCTGATGGCGGGGCTCGCCCAGGCGGCGGAATTCTCGGTGGGCGAGAAGGTGTTCGTGCCGATGTTCCAGCCCAATCCCGAACTCGACGGCTATGCCGAGGGCATGGTCGAGGAGATCCACGAGGACGGCACGCTCACGTTGAAGATCAACAAGGTCGAGACCGGCAAGGGCAAGACGCTCAGTGGGACCTGCCACCCCTCGGGCGGCACACCGCTGGCCGGCGCTCGGGTCGTGTCCGACGACCCCGAGGAGCTGGTGATCGAACAGCGCCTGCCCGCGGGCGACGTGATGCCCTATCGTCGCGGCAGCCAGATCTACCTCGAGCGGGAGAACCTGAGCATCGCCTACCTCAAGTACCTCGGCAGCGGCATGGGGATGACGCCGGATCGTCTCGATGTCGCGATTCGGCGAGCCCGCGAGACGGGGCTGCCGAAGATGGTCACGGCCATGCAGATCGCCAAGGCGCAGGTGGTCTCGACCCAGGGTCGCGGTTTCCCGGTGCCGGCCACGCGAGCGCTGCAGAAGGCGGCTCCCATGCTCGACGAGGTCGCCGAGAAGCTGGAGGCGCATCCCGAGTCGGTCGAGGAGGCCGAGCGGATCCTCGGCGGGACCACGCCGAGTCATCGTGATGACCCGTTGGCCGCCGTCATCGTGCGGCTGCACGAGATCCTCGAGGATCAGCTCGGCGACCTCGCGGACATCAGCGCCGATCCGCGCGAGGTGCCGGGATATTCCGCTGACGAGATCCTCGCGATCCATACCGGCTGGTACCGGGTGATGACCGCCAACGATACCCGGTCGTTCCAGAACGCCGACGTGGCCTTCTACCGCGAGCGTGCCGAAAAGGCCATTGCCGACGGTGAGTGGCCCGACCTGCTGTGACGCTGCCCCGGTGCCGGGGGATCGCGGCGCCAATCGGCCCGCCCAACGCAAACCGCCCGGTCCGGGAGTGATCCGGCCGGGCGGTTTCTTGCGGGCACCGGGTCCGGTGCGGCGGGACTACTTCTGGTAGCGCTGCTTCCATTCCTCGTAGGGCATGCCGTAGACATGCTCGCGCGCCTCGGCGTCATCCAGCTCGATGCCACGGCTTTCGGCTTCCTCGCGCAGCCAGCGGGACAGGCAGTTGCGACAGAAACCGGCGAGGTTCATCAAGTCGATGTTCTGCACGTCGGTGCGTTCCTGCAGATGGGCCACCAGGCGACGGAAGGCGGCCGCCTCGAGTTGATCACGGTTGCTCGAATCGATCGGCATGGGCAGGGTTCTCCTCGCGAGGATGGGGATCAGTGGTCCGGGGTGCGCGTGTCGTAGGTAACGGCGTGCAGCGCGCCCGATTCCAGGGCCGGCTTGAGGATGCGGTTGAGCATCTGGTGCTGCTGGAGCAGCGACTTGCCGACAAAGGCCTCGCTGGTCACCGCGATGCGGAAATTGCAGCCTTCGCCGTCCGGACGCACCCGGGCGTCGGGTAGTTCGGCCTGAATCAGCTCGATGATCTCGTTGTCGGTCATCTGCGGATGTTCCTCCGGTCTTATGGGGAGTCGGGTTGGCGCGCGTCCCGCAGCACGGGGGCAAGCAGGTCGGCACGCCATCCCTGGTTGAGTCGTGATGGCCGATCCGGGTTGGCCAGATGATGTTTCAGCTCGGCGCTGGTGGCCAGCCGGGACGGGCATATCGACTCCCGTTCGGCCAACTGCTCGAGCCGGTTTCGGCGGGATTTTAACAGTTCCCGGTCCTCCGGCGGCAGGGCGGGGCCACGACGGAGCTCCGGCCAGTGGCTGGGCGGTCGATCCAGCTCGCGGGCGATGGCATCGGCGAGGCGCCGGATGCGGTCGTCGTCGCCGCGCAGTGGGCTGCGACCGGTTTCGAGCATGGGGGTGATCTGACCGGGGTCCACCGGGTGGGGCAGACCGGCAATGGCCCGGGCGAGCTCCAGCAGGGCCTCGTCGCGCCACACCCAGCGGCGAGGCAGGTCCCGCTCGCGGGCGAGCTGTTCGCGGCAGGCAGTGAGGGGGCGGAGGACGGCCAGGCCGGCCCGGTTGAGCGTCTGCACGCCGCGAACCTTCTTCCATCGACGCTGATCGGCGGGCGCGAACCGTGCCGGGTCGGTCTGCCGCGCGGTTTCCTCGTCCATCCACTCGAGCCGGCCGGTCCGTGCCAGGCGCTCGTGCAGCAGGGGAAAGATCCGTCCGAGCTGGAAGACGTCCTGCACGGCATAGTCCCACTGCGCCTCGGAGAGAGGGCGGGCCAGCCAGTCGCTGCGGACCTGCGCCTTGTCGAGCGCGATGCCGAGCAGCTTCTCGACCAGGGCGGCGTAGCTCAGCTGTGCCCCGATGCCGAGCAGTTCCGCGGCGATCTGCGTGTCGAACACCTGCCGCGGCAGGCGTCCGGCCGCCGTCAGGATCAGGTCGAGGTCCTGGTCGGCGGCGTGCAGGACGACGGGCTTGTCGGTCGAGACGATGCGTTCCCAGAGCGGGGAGAGGTCGAGCCCCGCCAGCGGGTCGACCAGCCAGACGGTACCCGGCGTGGCGATCTGCAGCAGGGCCAGTCGGGGGAAGTAGGTGCGCTCGCGGACGAACTCGGTGTCCAGCGGCAGGTAGTCCGCCTTGGCCATGGCGTCAAGCAGCTCGTCGAGCTGCTCCTTGCGGGTGACGAGGTGGACCGTGGGCGCGTCGACACTCATGCGGTCAGGCGCTGTCGGCAGGTGCGTGCGTCGGCGAGCGGGAGAGACCCATGCCGGTCAGTCGTCTGACTCGATGATCTCCACCGACTCGATACGCACCGTCTCCCGGGGCACGTCCCCGCGGAAGGGGCCGCTGGCGCCGGTGGGGATGTCGGCGATGCGCTCGACGGTGTCCATGCCCTCGATCACCTCGCCGAACACGGCATAGCCCGCGCCGGCGGCGCTGTCGTCACGCCGGTCCAGCGAGGGGTTGGCGGCCAGGTTGATGAAGAACTGCGAGGTGGCCGAATCGGGATCCGAGGTACGGGCCATCGACAAGGTGCCCACGCGGTTCTTCAGGCCGTTGCCCGCCTCGTTGGGAATCGGCGCGCGGGTTTCCTTGCGCTGGAAGTCCTCGGTCAGGCCGCCGCCCTGGATGACGAAGCCGGGGATGACCCGATGGAAGATCGTGCCCTCGAAGAAGCCCGATTCGGCGTACTCGATGAAGTTCGCCACGGTCTCGGGGGCTCGGTCGTCGAACAGCTCGATGACGATCGGACCATGAGAGGTTTGCATGCGCGCCTGCGTGTCGGCAGCCGCAGCGGCCGTACCTGCCAGGAAGAGCAGGCCGGCGGCGGCCGCCAAGGCGGACGAAAGGCGATCAGTCATCACGATGGACCCGCTCCAGGCGCTCGTGGCGCTCCTGCGCCTCGATCGTCAACGTGGCGATCGGCCGGGCCTCGAGCCGCTTGAGGCCGATTTCGTCGCCGGTCTCCTCGCAGAAGCCGTAGTCGCCGTCGTTGATGCGCTTCAATGCCTTGTCGATCTTGTTGATCAGCTTGCGGTAGCGGTCCCGGGTGCGCAGTTCGAGCGCGGCATCCGATTCCAGCGTCGCCCGGTCGTTGATGTCCGGCTCCTGCCAGTTTTCCTCGCGCAGGTGGTTGATGGTCGAGTCGGACTCGGTCATCAACTGCTCGCGCCAGGCAAGGAGCTTCTGCCGGAAGTACTCCAGCTGCATCGGGTTCATGTATTCCTCGTCTTCCGAGGGCTTGTAACCTTCCGGGAGTTCAACTGCCATGTCTTTTTACCACCTCTGCCCGAGCAGGCACTGAAAATGGGTTGGCGCCGAAAACGGCTTGTGGTGCGGCCCTGAGGATCCGCTGCCCGGTCGCCAACGGGCGTCGGGCAGTATAGGGGCGCATGATCGGGAGCGCAACGCCCACCCCGGCGGATTGGCGGTTGCCAATCAAGGGGTTGTCCGCTCCCGCGTGGTCTGGTCGAACACCTGCCGGTCACTGGTGAACACCCAGGTTCTCGTGATCACCAGCCGGTCGCGTTTTTCCGCCAGTTCCGGTGGGAACGGCGGATAGGGTGAGGCCGCCTGCAGCAGGTTGCGGGCGGCATTGTCCAGTGTCGTGCTGCCGGAGGAGCGGCGGATGGCGAGGTTGAGCACCTTGCCGTCCTTGCTGATCGTGGCCTCGAGCACGACCTCGCCCGAGATGTTCTCGTCGATCAGCGCGCGGGGATAGTGCTGGTTGCCGTAGACCTCGATCTGCCGCTTCCAGCGAGCCAGATAGTGGCCCTCGGGGCCGTTCTGGGTGCGGCTGGTGACGTAGCCGGTGCGCAGGGCGGCGTTCACCTGGGCGTGGAGCTGGTCGATCTGGTCCTGGGTGGAGATGGGGCGGTTGCTGTCGCTCGCTCCCGAGGCCCCCTTGCGCTGGTGGCCGGCTCCCTCGTCCATGGATGAGTCGGTCGGGCTTTCCGGGCCGGCCTGACCGGCCAGGGCGGGCTTGGTGGGCGTGTCCTCGGCCAGATCCGTCAGCCGTTGGCCGGCGTCGCGTGTCCGGTCGGATTGCGGGGCATCCAGCGTGATCTCGATCATCGGCGGGGTTTCGGCCTCAGGCTGCGTGATCTCGACCAGCAGGATGATCAGGTGGACCACCACGGCAATTCCCACGGCGACCTTCAGGGCCCGTGATGAGTCCAGTGGTTCAGCGGGTATGCCCTGTCTCGTCCTTGTCGACAGTACGGCCATGCGTTCGGCGATCTCCATTTTCCTTGTCGGCAGGGTCAGAATTCCTGCCAACTGCCCTGACGGGGCTGAGTGAGGTCGACCATCTTAGCGGCCATGCCGGCATCCCGCCACAGGTCTCCGTCACGGGTAACCAGCAGGGCCCCGTCCAGATGCAGATCCCGGACGAGTCGACCGGCGTCTTCCGGGGCGGTGAGCATCAGGGCCGTGGCCGCCCCGTCGGCCAGGGGGGCGTCCGCGGCCAGCACCGTGGTGCCCGTGTTCACTTGCGCGGGCCGACCGGTCAGTGGGTCCAGGATGTGGCTCCAGGTCCGGCCCCGATAGCGCAGGCGCCGCTGGTAGTCCCCGGAGCTGCACAGGGCCTGCCTGCCGCTGGCCATCACCCCGCCCAGCACGTGATCGCCGCGCGGATCGCGAATGCCGAGTTGCCAGCTCCTCAGGCCGGCCGACCCCAGTGTGAACAGGTCGCCGCCGGTATCCAGCAGGCAGTTCTCTACCCCGAGTGCCTCGAGTGCGTCGAGCACCCGCGTGGCGGCGTAGCCTTCCGCCAGCGCGTTGAAATCAAGTTGGACGCGAGGGTTGCTGACGTGCAGACGCTCTCCCTCGACATGGACGTCGTCGAGCGAGGGTGCATGCTCGAGCCACTCGTCGATTTCGGCTTCCGAGGGCGGGGCCGGACTGTGGTCGCCCGCGTTGGAATGGAAGCCCCACATCTCGATCAGGCCGCCGACGCTGGGGTCGAAACGTCCCCCGGTGGCATCAAACAGCCGCCGTGAGACCGCGATCAGTTCCCGGATCTCGGTGCTGACGGGCGCCTCGCCGTCCCGGGCGAGGCGGCGGTTGAGCTGGGTCAGTTCGCCGTCCTTCCAGGGATGCAGGCGGCGGTAGAGGGGTTCGACGATCTCCTCGGCGGCGCGTACCGCGGCGTTCACCCGTTCGGGCGGAGTGGCGTGAAAGCGGAGCGTCCAGACCTGGTCGAAGACCGTGAAGCCGGCCTCGATCGCCTCTTCCGGTCCGCCGCAGCCGACCATGGGCAGCAGGGACGCGAACCCGCCCAGCAGTCGTCGTCTGCCGCGGTCGATCATCGCGTCACGCGGGTGGCGAGGAAGTCGAGCATCCGGCCAGTGACGTCGATGCCGCAGGCGGCGCTGATCTCGCGGGCGCAGGTCGGGCTGGTGACGTTGATCTCGGTCAGCCAGTCGCCGATCACGTCCAGGCCGACGAACCAGTGGCCGCGCTCGGCCAGCCACGGCCCCACGGCGGCGGCTATCTCCCGGTCCCGCTCACGCAGCGGCACCACCTCGCCGCGACCGCCGGCGGCGAGGTTGGCGCGGAAGCTCTTCTCGCCCGGCACACGCAGCAGGGCGTGATCGACCGGCTCGCCGTCGATCAGCAGGATGCGCCGGTCGCCGGTGCGGATCTCGGGCAGGTAGCGCTGGGCCATGACCAGCTCGGTCTCGTCGCGGGTCATCACCTCGAGGATGACCTGGGCGTTGACGTCGTCTTCGTGGATCTTGAACACGGACGCGCCGCCCATGGCGTCCAGCGGCTTGACCACGATCTCACCCTGCGCGGCGGCAAAGGCGTGCAATTGCTCGATCGAGCGGCTGACCAGTGTCGGCGGGCAGAATTGCGGGAAGTGCTGGGCAAGGAGCTTCTCGTTGGCCGCCCGCACGGCGTCGGGCCGGTTGGCGACCACGACCCCGGCCTGTTCGGCCAGGGACAGCAGGCCGGTGACGTAGTGGTAATCGAGGTCGATCGGCGGGTCCTGACGCTGGAGGACGATGTCGAAATCCGCCAGGTCGCGGACCTGCTTCTCGCCCAGTTCATGGAACCGCTCGGCGCGGTCGAAAACGCGCACCGGCGCGCAGGAGGCCCGCGGGCGACCGTCGGCGAAGAACAGCCACTCCGGCTCGATGTACCAGCACTCCCAGTCGCGTGCCTGCGCGCTGAGCAGAAACGCGAAGGAGGTGTCCTTCCAGGGCTTGATCCGCTCGATCGGATCCATCACGACGGCCAGGCGCATCTTGTCGACTCCGAAGTAGTTCTGGTTGTCAGGCGGGCTCGTCCTCGCCCCCGAGCAGGTCCTGCTGCTCGCGGGCCGCGGCGAGCAGGGCGAGGCGGGCGACCACGCCGTAGCAGTACAGCCGGTTCTGGTCACTGTCGGGCGAGGCATCGGGCGCCGGCAGCACGCAGGGCTGCGTGAAGGGTAGAGGCACGAACTCCGCGCCCGGGGAGTTGAGGTTTTCGCTCTGTCCCTTCTTGGTGTGAACGCGGTAGAAGCCCCCGACCACGTGCCGGTCGATCATGTAGAGCACCGGCTCGGCAACGTGCCCGTTCGAGCCGAGCTGCTCGAAGCTGTAGATTCCTTCCTGGATCAGCACGCGGTTGATGCCGCGGCCCTCCTTGGATGCGGCCATGCGGGTGCGCTGCTTTCGGTTCAGGCCGACCACGTCATCGGTCGACTGCGCCATCATCACGCCCATGCCGTAGGTGCCGGCATCCGCCTTGATCACGACAAACGGCTTTTCCTTGATCTCCAGTTCGTCGTACTTGGCCTGGATCGCCTCGAGCATCTCGCCGACCTTCTGCTCCAGGCAGGCCTCGCCCTCGCGCTTCATGAAATCGATCTGGCCGCAGTCGAGTATCATCGGAGACAGGTGCCAGGGGTCGAGGTCGATCAGCTCGGCCAGTTCCTGCGAGAGGCTCTGGTAGTGGCTGAAATGGTTGAACTTGGAGCGGTTCCACCAGCCCAGCGAGGTGGGCGGCACCACGGTCTGCTCGATGTCTTCCAGTATCTCCTCGCGCCCGCCGGACAGGTCGTTGTTGAGCACGATGGTGCAGGGCGAGAAGCCGTCCACCTCGATCCGTCGACCAACGCGACAGATCGGGTGCTGCACCAGCTTGCGGCCCGAGGGCAGGTCGAAGGTCTGGGCCGCGTCGATGTCTTCCAGCGAGCCGATGCGGGTCTCGAATCCGGCCATCTCGAAGAGATCGGCCATGGTGGCCACCGACTCGAGGTAGTAGAGGTTGCGCGTGTGCCGCTCGGGAATGATCAGCATCCCGCGCGCCTCGGGGCAGGCGTGCTCGACCGCCGACTGGATGGCATGCACCACCAGGGGGTCGAAGCTGTGGTTGAGATTGTTGAACCCGGCGGGGAAGAGGTTGGTGTCCACCGGTCCGAGCTTGTAGCCGGCGTTGCGCAGGTCGACCGAGGCATAGAAGGGAGCGGGCGTGCGCCGCCACTGCTCGCGGAACCAGGCCTCGATCTGCCGGCGGTTGTCGATGATGTGCGACTCGATCATCAGCAGCGGGCCGCAGTAGGTGGCCGCCAGTTCCGGTGTCTGGTCGGTGCGGTCCAGTTGCAGGGCTGATTGGTTGTCTGTCATCCGGTTTTCGTCCCAGTCTTCACGGGTTTGGGCCCCGGGCCGCGGGTGGGCGGGGCGACTTGGCCTCCCATTGTAAACGAAGCCCGCGCCGAGTTTCCGTGGACGGGTGTTTGCCAAACCCTGCCGCGTTGGTTACATTCCGGCAGGTAGGCACGGCACGACATCGGCCAGCAGCAAGGATGAATACATGGAAGCGACAGACAATCATGCAAGCCTCGATGGCCTGAGGGTCCTGGTGGTCGATGACAGCAAGACCATCCGGCGCACGGCCGACAGCATTCTCAGTAAGGCCGGTTGCGAGGTGGAGAGCGCCATCGACGGTTTCGACGCGCTGGCGCGAATCGGCAGTTTCGACCCGGACGTGGTGATCATCGATATCCTCATGCCTCGCCTCGACGGCTACCAGACCACCGCGCTGATCAAGAACAACGACCGCTTCGCCGATACCCCCATCATCCTGCTCTCGAGCAAGGACAGTATCTTCGACAAGGCGCGGGGACGCATCGTTGGCGCTTCCGACTATCTCACCAAGCCCTTCAACAGTGACGAGATCCTGACGGCCGTGCGGCGGTTCGCCGAGGATCGCGCGGTTGCCGGCGAAGGGGTCGCGGCCGACTGATGCACGAATTCCGGCGTCACGGGGCTGTCGTGGCGCCACCAATAACATGCGGAAATTTTCTACGAGGACAGGGTAGTGGCTCACATCGTTGTCATTGACGACTCTCCGACCGAGGTATACGTACTCCAGTCGATTCTGGAGAAGAACGGACACAAGGTGTCCGTGGCGAGCAGCGGGGAGGAGGGCATCGAGCTGGTGCGCAGTGTCCGCCCCGACGCCGTGCTGATGGATGTGGTCATGCCGGGGATGAACGGCTTCCAGGCCACTCGGACCCTCAACAAGGACAGCGAGACGGCCGATATCCCGGTCATCATCGTCACCACCAAGGACCAGCAGACAGACCGCATCTGGGGCATGCGCCAGGGCGCCAAGGAATACCTGGTCAAGCCCGTCAAGGAAGCGGACCTGATCGACGTGCTGAAGAACGTGATCGGCTGACGGCATGCAGCGCGCAGAGGACGTCTTCGACTATCTCGGCTGGATCGTTTCCCAGGTCGAGCAGCATGCGGTGGGTCTGCCTCGCAACGAAGAGCATGCGCGCACCTGGCAGGGAATCCTGTTCGCCGTCCAGGGGCGCCGCATGCTGGTCGCGCTGGACGAGGTCCGCGCGATCCTCGCACCGCCCCGGACTGTCGTCCTCCCGGGCGCGCGCAGCTGGGTGGTCGGCCTGGCCAACGTCCGGGGCGAGCTGACCGGCGTGTTCGACCTGGGCCGCTTCTGGTTTGACACGCCGACCCCCGCCTCCCGTCACGGCGTGGTCTTTCTCGCCAAGCACTCTGCAGCCGCCACGGCCTTCATGGTGGAGCGGTCCTACGGCATCCGTCAGGTGACCCATGGCGGTGAACGCCCCTTGAGCGAATCCGAGCACAATCGCGATCTCGCGGCCCTGCCGGGGTTCAGCCAGGAGGTGCAGGTCAACGAGGAATGGCTGCCGATTCTGGAGCTTCGTTCGCTGCTGAGCAGCGACGGCTTCCTCAACGCGGTGGCGTGATGCGGGTCGGCAGGGATTTTCCGTCAGAACAACTACAACGATGAATTCCATTCAGGAGTAAGTGGCAGCTATGAGTCTTGGCGCACGGATGGGCGGCATCAGCCGCAAGATACTTGTCCTCGTGGTTCTCGCGGTGCTCGCCTTGGTCGCGACCGTTGTCGTGTTCATCTACTCGGCACAGCGAGATCAGGATTTCCTCGAACGACGCCTCGCCGGCGCCGCGCTCGAGCGAAACGCTCAGGAGTTGACGATCGAGGTCCTGCGGGCCAGCCGTGGTAACGAGGAGGCCTTCGATCGAGTGCAGTCGATCCGTGCGGACCTGACCGACAACCTCAACGCCCTGCAGGGTCAGGATGCGCAGAACCCGCACATGGAGGTGCCCGCATCGCGTGAGCGGATGCTGGCCGGTGTCGCGTCACGCTGGTCGGAGTACAACGAGTCGCTCAGCAAGGTGCTCGAGGGGCGTTCGGCGATCCTGGGGGTCGGCGAGCAGTCGCGTCAGATCAATGAAATCCTGCCGGATCTCACCGCGGCCTCGGATGACGTGGTGCAGTCACTGGTGGCCAACGAGGCCCCGCCGAGCGTGATCTATCTGGCGACCCGGCAGCTCATGTTCGTCGAGCGCATCGGCACCACCCTCGACGAGATCACCGGCGGCGGCGAGCAGGCGGTCAACGCCTCGGAGCGCTTCGGTCGTGACGTGGCGCTGTTCGGTGGCGTCCTGAACGGCCTGCTCAACGGCAACCGCATGGCCCCCCGGGTGAGCGATCCGCAGGTCCGCGACGGCCTGCGCGAGGTCGGGGTGCTCTTTGCCACGGTCAACCAGCTGGTTTCCTCCGTACTCGAGCAGGCGCCGGCACTGCTGGCCGCCAACCAGGCCGCCCGCGAAATCGATCGGCTGTCCGGCGAATTCACCGGCGCGACCTCCGAGTTCGCGGAGACGCTGGCCAACGACCAGAACGAGGCGGCCCAGTTCATCTACATCGGCTACGCCACTGGCGCGATTGCCCTGCTGTTCCTGATCTGGCTCGGTGTCACGCTGGTTCGCGAGTCCCGCCAGGCGCTCGCCGAGACCGAGGCGACCAACCAGCGGAACCAGGCCGCGATCCTTCGTCTCCTCGACGAGATGATGACGCTGGCCGACGGTGACCTCACCGCGCATACCACGGTCACCGAGGACATCACCGGCGCGATCGCCGACTCGGTCAACTACACCATTGACGCCCTGCGTGACCTCGTCGGTACCATCAACGACACCTCGGTACGCGTTGCCGAGGCGGTGCGGAACTCCCAGGACAGCTCCCGCGCCCTGGCGGAGAAATCCCGTGGCCAGGCCCAGCGGATCACCGAGATCTCGGACGCGATCGCGCAGATGTCCGACGAGATCCAGAGCGTCTCGGTCAGCGCCCAGCAGTCGGCCCAGATCGCCGAATCCTCGGTCGACGTGGCCCACCGCGGCGGTGATGCCGTGCGGGAGACCATCAAGGGCATGAACCAGACCCGGGAGCAGATCCAGGAGACCTCCAAGCGACTCAAGCGTCTGGGTGAATCCTCCCAGGAGATCGGGGACATCGTCGGCCTGATCACGGACATCGCCGACCAGACCAACATCCTGGCACTGAACGCCGCCATCCAGGCGGCCATGGCGGGCGAGGCCGGCCGAGGCTTCGCGGTGGTCGCCGACGAGGTGCAGCGCCTCGCCGAGCGTGTCAGTGACGCGACCCGCCAGATCGAGCTGCTGGTAAACACCATCCAGACCGACACCTCCGAGGCGATGCTCGCGATGGAGCAGACCACCTCCAACGTTGTCGACGGGGCGACCCTGGCGGAGAACGCCGGCAAGGCGCTGTCGGAGATCGAGAGCGTCTCGCTGAAGCTCTCCCAGCAGATCAACGACATCACCTCGGTGGCCCAGAAGGAGGCCTCGGTCGCGACCGAGCTGCGTGAGGCGGTCAACCGGATTAGTCAGGAAACCCAGCAGACGGCCGACAATGCCACCCTGGCGGCGGACGAGATCGGGGAGCTGGGCTCGCTCTCCGAGGAGCTCAACCGTTCGGTCGCCGGCTTTACCATGCCGGAGCGGGACGAGCCGCAGCTCGAATCCTCGGACGAGGAGTGGGCCGAGCCTGCCGAAAAGCGGGCCTGAGGTCGCCGGCTCTAGAAAGCATGAATCCGGATTCGGGGCACAGCATGCCCCGGGTGTTCCAGCAGGCGGGATGCCGAAAGGCGGTGAACTGAGATGCGGACAGAAAGGAAAGTCGACGCCATCGTTTTCGACTGGCTCCGTGAGGGGTTGGAAGAACGGCTGGCGGAGCTGCTGAGAGCGCTCGAGCAGC
Organism: Guyparkeria sp.; assembly: GCF_041687595.1. Taxonomy (NCBI): domain Bacteria; kingdom Pseudomonadati; phylum Pseudomonadota; class Gammaproteobacteria; order Chromatiales; family Thioalkalibacteraceae; genus Guyparkeria; species Guyparkeria sp. Next base: position 13,246 of record NZ_JAWLBP010000021.1, read on the forward strand.
TTTCTGAGGGCGAGAACGTCACCGAGCACGTCTTCGATGCCACCCTGGCATTGCAAACCCTCGACCGCGTCTTCGCCATGGTGGATATCCAGCTGGTCCGGGTGCTCATCCGGACCCAGCTGGCCGCGCTGGAAGCGATCGAGCGGGTGGGCGCCGAGGACGACACGGCACTGTCTGCCCAGATCGAGTCGGCCGCCCTGCTCGGGGCGCTACTGGACCGCATGTCCACCGGCGCGGCCGTCAATGCGCCTAGCCTCCTGCCGATGGTCAACCGGCTGCGGGGCAGCATGGGTCAACCTGCCCTGGGCGTGCGCGATCTCGCCTCCCGTGCCTACCTCCTTCAGGCCGAGCATGAACTCGGCAAGCTGTCCGTGGACGCCGACGGCGTGACCGAGGAACGGTTGCGCCAGTTGCTCCGGCAGATGGAGCGCGAGGTGCTCTCGGTCATGCGCAACGACTGGACGGTGCTGCCGGGACTGCGGGACCTCTCCCTGCGCATCATTGCCCACGAGCGCAGCCGCAGTGCGATCATCGCCGTGCGGGTCTTTGGCGAACTGCTTCGGCTGACCGAGCAGGACCCCGACCGGTATTCACCGCTGCTCAAGCGGGCCGTGGGCCGTGTCCTGCAGCTCTTCCGCCTGCAGATGAGTTCCCGCAGCGAGGTCGTGATCGAGCATGCGGGCCTCGATCTGGGGGCCACCGTTCTCGTTGCCATGCTCGACCAGGTCGATGACGACGCGATCATCTGCGACGACACGGCCGCCGACTGGCGTGCCCAGCTGGCAGGGGCTGACGGGGCCGCCCGGTTTGTCGGACTGGACGCGCATGCACTCGGCGCGGTTGCCGAGGCCCTGCAGGAGGAGATCCTGGTCACGCAGGACGTGCTCGACCTCTTCGCGCGCGGCAAGCGCAACGACCTCGAGCCACTCAACCGAATCACCTCCCGGTTCCAGCAGATGAGCGGCGTGTTGCGTTCGCTGGGATACGTGGCGGCGGCGGACGCGCTGAACGACGGCGCCGAGCGGTTGCTTGAGGTGATCAACGGTTCGGCCGAACTCGACGACCCCCTGCTGATGGATCTTGCCGGCACGGTGATGCTGGTCGAGCAGGTGGTGGCCGGCATTCCCCGCAGCATGGACGGTGCGGCGGTGGGCGCCACGCTTCACGACCAGACCGTGGCCGAATCCATCGGGGCGATCGCCACGGCGGCGTACGAGAACCTCGCCTCCGCTCGCGAAAAGGTCAATGCCGGCCTGGCCGGGGACGCCGGCGAGAACGCCGGCGACCGGGCCAATCCCTTCCGCCAGGCGGCGGACAACCTCGGTGGCATCGGTGAGGTTCTCCGACTCGCCGACCGGGATGCCGCGCTGCCGCTGGTGGAGGCACTGGCGCGCTGGGCGCGGGCCCAGAGTTTCGGAGCGCCCGTCGGCGACGAACACACGCTGTCCGCCCTGAGCGAGATCTTCGCCGCCGTGGAGTTCTATCTGGAGAATCTGCGCGATTTCCGCAAGGAGATCGTCCGGTTCCTCGATGGCCCGAAGCAGCGTATCGCGGACCTGCTGGCGACGATCGAGCCGCAAGCCGGCGAAGCCGATACCGCAGAGGCAGCGGCGGCCCCGGTCAGCGAGGTCGATGCCTCGCCGACGGAGCCTAGTCCCGTGCCCGAGGCCGAGGTGTCCACCGATCAGGACGAGCTGCTGGACTTCTGGCAGATCGAGCCGGAACAAGAGCCGGCAGCGGCGTCGTCCAGCACGGAACAGGCGCCGACGGAGTCCGAAGATGCCTCGGGTGAGCAACTCGAGAACGCGCTGGATTTCGCCCTCGACGAGGGCGATCGAGAGCAGCGGCTGGATAC
>NZ_JAWLBP010000021.1:15200-31354 GCF_041687595.1 Guyparkeria sp.
CTGCTGTGCCCGATAGCCCTGCCGAGGAGATGGTCGACGAAGACCCGATGATGCAGGAGATGCGCGAGGTCTTCGCCGAGGAGATGGGCGAGACCCTGCCCGAGATCGTCGAGTCCGCCGCCGCCTGGCGCAACTCCGGGGATGCCGATGCGGTGGTCAACCTGCGTCGGGGCTTCCACACCATCAAGGGCAGTGGCCGGATGGTGGGTCTGGACGTCATCGGCGAATGGGCCTGGTCCTGGGAACGACTGCTCAACGGAGTGATCGACGGCAAGGTCGAGAGCAGCGACACCGTCCAGACCGGCGCGGTCGAGGCCGTAGCGCTGATGGAGGCGGCCCTGCCCGATCTTGAGGCTGGTCGCCCCACGCCCGACAGTCACTGGGCCGCTTCCCGCGAGCTGGCCGATCGGCTCGAGTCTGGCGAGCGGCTCGCCGCGGAGTCGGGTTACGACAGCGACGTCGTCGAGGAGGCGTCCGCTGAATCGGCTACCGCAGCGATCGAGGATGCGGCCGAGCCGGTGCCTGCCGACGAGGGTTCCGAGGAGCCCGAGGTCAGTCCCATCATCGAGGATCCCGTGCTTCGGGAGATCTTCGACCAGGAGATCGGCGGCTACATCCGCGAGCTGCACGAGAAAATCGCCGAAGCCCGCGATAACGGCATCGGCCTGATCTGCGACAACGAGCTGGTGCGGCTACTGCATACCACGCTGGGTTCGGCGCGCACTGCCGGCGTCGACGTCATCGCCACCCTGGCCCATTACCTCGAGGAGTGGACCCGCATCCTGTCGGTTCACAACGAGGGCCTGGGTGGTCGGGACCTCGATCTTTTTGCCGAAGGCGCGGACATGATCGAGGCCCTGCGGCGCTGGGCCGTGGATCCCGCCCGCGAGGTGCCGGACAGCAGCGACATCGAGCGGCGCCTAGGTGTGCGCTTCGAACAGGCGCTGGCCCACTACGGCGAGATGACCGAAAGCGTGGAGGCGCGTGATTCCCGCGAGAAGACATCGGACGAATCCGAATCCGAGCGGGTTGCGGTGGAAACCGCCGGAGCCGAGTCAACTAGCGTCGACACCTCGGCACCCGAGCACGATGACGTGGAGCAGGAACCGACGGCCGACGTGGCGGAGGCCACCGAGTCCTTCGATGAGCCGGAGGCCTGGACTGCCTGGGCGACCGGCAACGAGCCGGGTGAGCCGGCGTCGGCGGAAACCAGCGATCAATCCGCCGAGTTTGCCGAGCCGGAGGCAACCCAGCCGGATGGCGACGTCGCGGCTGAGGCGGGTGAGATTCCGGCCGAGCCGGAAGCTGCCGAAGTGTCCGAATCCGAGCCCAAGCCGGAGACGGAATTGCTGGCGGTGGAGCCGTGGCAGGCCGAAGAAGAGCCGGAATCCGAGGCGCCGGACCAACCGTCGACAGAGGTCAGCGAAGCCGCCACCCCGGTCGAGGCGCACGCGGACACCGTGGCTATCGACGATATCGAGGAGCGGCCGGACGATGATCCCGCCGAACAGGACGAGGACATCCTGCAGATCTTCCTCGACGAAGCTGACGAGCTGCTCGAGCAGGCCGATGCCTATCTGGCCCACTGGCGCGTCTACCCGAACGATCTGGAATCGATCCGGTTGCTGCACCGCAACCTTCACACCCTTAAGGGCGGGGCGCGTATGGCGGGCCTGCTCAATCTCGGCGATGTGGCGCACCACCTCGAAGGCCGACTGGATACCGCGCGCCACGCGGAGTCCGAGGACAAGGAGCCGTTGGTCGCATTGGTGCAGCACAGCTACGACGTGATTGCCGGGCTGCTCGATCGGGTGCGGAACCAGCAGCCGGTTCCGCAGCAGCGCGAGCTGATCGCGATGATCCGTGACCCGGCCGGCGCGCAGCGCTTCGTCGAGCGTGGCCAGCAGGAGTCGGCGGAAGAGGTCGCGCCGACCGAGCCGCCGGTGACGGAGACCACCGAGCCGGAAACCGCCTCGGCCGCGGAGACCGTGGTCGAGCCGGCGGAGAAGCCGGAAGCGCCGGCCGCGCAACAGGAGTCCGTTCCGGAACGGCGCGACGAGCAGGTCCGTGTCGCCGCCGGCAGCATCGACGAGCTGGTCAACCAGATCGGCGAGTCGGTGCTGCTGCAGTCGCGGATCGATCGCCAGGTCAACGGTTTCGAGCGGCAACTCTTCGAGCTCCAGCAGACCGTCACGCGTCTGCGCAGTCAGCTGCGCCGGCTTGAGATCGAGACCGAGACCCAGATCAAGGCCGATCTGATCGAAGAGGCCGGCATCAGCGAGGACCAGTTCGATCCGCTGGAGTTCGACCGCTTTACCCAGGTCCAGGAACTCAGCCGCGGCATCATGGAATCCCTTGGCGACGTGGCCAACATCGAGGAGACGCTGAGTTCCTTGACCGAGCAGTCCCAGCTGATGCTCCTGCAGCAGTCGCGCCTGGGTCGCAAGATGCAGGACGGTGCGCTGGCGATGCGTCTGGTGCGGTTCAACGACGTGGCCAGCCGCCTGCGCCGCATCGTCCGGCAAGTGGGCGACGAGATGGGACGCCAGGCCGAACTGGTGATCGAGAACGGTGACGCCGAACTCGACCGGGTGACGCTGATGGCGCTGCTTCCCTCGCTGGAGCACATGCTGCGCAACTCGCTGGCACACGGCATCGAGCCGCCGGAGGAGCGGCAGGCGCTGAACAAGAACCCCGTCGGCCGGCTGGTGCTCAACGTGGACAGCGGTGGCGGCAACGTGACGGTCAGCCTGCGTGATGACGGCCGGGGCCTGGATGTCGATGCGATCCGCCGCAAGGCAGTGGAGCGCAGCCTGATCCCCTCCGATGTCGAGGTAAGCGACGAGGAAGCTCGGTCCCTGATCTTCCTGCCGGGCTTCTCCACCGCCGGCAACGTCTCACAGGTCGCCGGCCGCGGCGTCGGCATGGATGTCGTCGCGAGTGCTACCCGTGAACTGGGTGGCTTCGTCGACATCGACTCCGAACTGGGTCGCTTCACCGAGATCCGCCTGAACCTGCCGCTGACGCAGGCCATGACCAAGGGCATCCTGATCGCCAACGGCGATGACCGTTACGCGATCCCCTACAAGGGCGTGGTGGCCGTGACCCGGATGACCGGGGTGGCGCTGGCCGAGCTCTACCGCGAGGAAAAGCCGCAGTTCGAATACGACGGCGAGCAGTATCCGCTCTACTACCTGGGCGAGTTGCTGTGGGGTCAGTCCTCGGCGGAGGCTGCCGAGGACGTGGCGGCGATCCGCCCGGTCATGCTGTTCAAGCTCGGCGAACGACGCTTCGCATTGCACGTCGACCACCAGCTCGGCGGCATCCAGCTGTTCGTCAAGTCTCTGGGGCCGCAGCTGGGCCGAATCCCGGGTCTCTCCGGGGCGACCATCGCCGACGACGGCGACGTGATGCTGGTCCTCGAGCTGTTCGAGCTGGTCCAGCAGTTCCAGCGCCGCGACTACCAGCGCCGCCTGGGCGAGCAGGCGGGCGTCAAGCCCAGACGCGAGCGCCCGACCGTCCTGGTGGTCGACGACTCGCTCACCGTGCGCAAGGTCACCGCCCGGACGCTGGAACGGAACAACTACGACGTGGTGCTCGCTCGGGACGGTGTCGAGGCGCTGGGTGTCCTGCAGGACAAGCTGCCGGACCTGGTCCTCACGGACATCGAGATGCCGAGGATGGACGGCTTCGAACTGCTGGGCGCGATCCGCAACGATCGCAGTGCGGCCGACACCCCGGTGATCATGATCTCCTCGCGTACCGGGCAGAAGCACCGCAATCGCGCCGAAGCCCTGGGCGTGTCGGCCTACCTCGGCAAGCCGTACACGGAAATGGAGTTGATCGAGACCATCGAGCGACTGTCGCCGCGCGAGGCCGCCGAGTGGGAGCCGGTCGACGCCGAACGTTCGGTCGTCGACAGCGGCGTCGAGCCGAATGCAGACTAATCACCGGAGTCCTGTCTGATGGAGCAGCAAAGCGATCGATCAATGGCCAGCGAGGCCCCGCTGCGGGCGGTGCGCCTGCCCACGCAGCTGACGGACCTGGACATGGTCGTTCCCTACGCGTTGATCGCCGAGATCACGGATGTATCGCTGCCGGAAGGCAGCATACGACTGGGTCGAAACGAGGCGAGCATGGTGGAGTGGCGCGGTCAGCAGGTGCCGCTTATCAGCATCGAGGCGATGAACGGCGAGCCCGTGCCCACCATCGGCCGGCGCGTGCGTTGCGCGGTGCTTTACGGTACCGACCCGGAGCGGGCCCTGCCGTACTACGCCGTGCTGCTGTCGGGCGTACCCCGCTCGGAGCAGATCATGCCCGCTCATATCGAGTCGGCGGGCCCGCAGGACAATGCGCTCTGGAAGGCGGTGGTGCGCATCGGCGGGCGTCTGACGGCCATCCCCGACATCCGCATGCTTGAGGAGCGGGTCGACCAGATGCGCATCAAGGAGACGGAAGGAGCCGGGCAGGCCCTGTCCTGAGCATCGCGGTTTCGTTTCGCTCGAAAAGAACCCCGGCGCACCAGTGGTGGCCGGGGTTCTTCCGTTTCGGGTGGCAGCACCCGGCGGTCAGGCCTGGCGTTGCTCGCGCCGACTCTCGCGGATGAGATTGAAGGCGGCCAGCCCGCCCAGCCCCGCCAGCGAGTAGGTGACGGCCGAGGAGAGATAACCGGCCAGGTAACCCATGGTCCGGTCGGCATACTCGCCCGCCGTCATCTCCCCGAACTGCCCGGACAGGGCATAGAAGGTGCCGTTGGAGATGGCGAAGGCCAGAACGATCCCGACCAGCAACGATGCCGCCACCAGCAGTCCGCCGCCCAGCCGGGAGGTGACGGCGCCCCGATCGAGCGCACGGCCGGCCAGTCGGCCGCTACCCCATAGTGCCGCATAGGCCAGCAACACGCCGGGGTAGGCCGGTGAGAAGCAGCTGGCCATGGCCGCCCCGTCGATCACCACGCTGCCCAGGTCGATGAGCACGGCCAGCGCCAGCAGCCCGCCGAGCACGGCAGCCCGCCGGAACCACAGTCCGGCCAGGAAAAAGACTGCCCAGGACGTGTCCGCCAAGTGCAAGGCCGAGCTGAAGTGGTGGTAACGCGTGGCGAGCATCGACAGCGCCAGCAGGACCAATAGGGCGATGCCCGTGGTGCGGCTGTTCGGTGTGATGCTGTCCTGCAGCGGATTGTGCATGGTCGTGCCCGTCCCGGGGTGTGCCTGTGCGGATGGCTATCTTACCGCCCGTAGCGCAGGCTCACAAACACGCCGCGGGGCGCCTGGTTGTAGCCACGGACCACCTGGTAGTCGCGGTCGAACAGGTTTTCCACGCGAGCCTCGATGCGCCAGTCGGCGTTGATTCGATACGCGCCTCGCAGATCGGCGGTAACGAAGCCCTGGTTGTCCTCCGCCCAGGGTCCGCCTTCCGAATCGCTCTGGCCACGGAGGGTGCCGCCGACGGTGAATGCACCGATGGCCCGGTCCACGTCCAGACGGCCACTCCAGCGGGGCTGCCTCGGCAGGCGATCGCCCGATTGCTCGTCTTCGGTAGAGAGATAAGTCAGTGCCATGCCGGTCTGCCAGTCGTCCAGGCTTAGCGAGCCCGCGATTTCCGCACCATCGATCTCGGCGCGTTCGATGTTCTCGGGATTCTCGCCGGGCGTGATGAAGCCACGCACCTTGCTGCGGAAGGCGCTGAGTTCCAGCGCGTACGGACCGTGCTGCCAGTCGACGCCGGCGCGGGTCGTCCGAGTTCGTTCGGGCTCCAGGTCCGGGTTGCCGAAGCCGAAGGGGTAATAGAGGAGGTTGAACGACGGGGCGGTGAAGGCCGTGCCATGCCCGGCCGTCAGCGTCCAGGCGTCGGTCAGTGCATAGGCCAGATCCAGCGAGCCGGTGTTCGCCGTGCCGAATTGTTCGTTGAAGTCCCGTCTCAGGGCCCCTTGCACATCCAGACGCTCGCCGATGGCCGTGTTGACCTGGGCGAACAGGGCCTGGTTGCGACGCGAGTCCTCTTCGTACTTCTCGGTCGTATATGGGAGATCTGCTGAGACTTTGTCGTCGGTCTGGTCGGCGCCCAGCGTGACCGTTGTGGATTCGTCGACGAAGAAGTCATTCGCGACAAAGAGAGTGTCGCGTTGCGTGTCGAAGCGGGAGAAGAACAACTCGCCCTTGTAGCTGTCCTGGTCGTCGATATGCCGCCCGGCCCGGGCGCGCAACTGCCAGAATCCGATCCGACCGGTGGAGGCGGACAGGCCGATGGTGCGCTGCTCGATTTCGCTGTTGTCGGAATCACCATCGTATTCGACCTCGGCCGAGCTGGCGATTGCGTGCGCGCGTACATGGCCGCCATCACCGAAGCGGTAACCGGCCTGCAGCTGGACGGAATCGCGTTCATAACCGTCGTCGTCCGGGTCAGTGGTGGGATCGCTTTGTGCGTCGAAGCCGTCGGTCTCCTGGTGGGCCACGCCCAGCGAGTAGTCGAACGCCCCCTGGCGGCCACCGACGTGAGCGTCGGCCTCACGATGTCCGCGCGAGCCGGCACCGATGCCACCGGAGAGATGCACGCCATCCTCGGCGCCCTCGCGGGTGAAAATCTGGATCACCCCGCCGCCGGCATCCGCGCCCCATTGCCCGGAGCGAGGTCCGCGCACGATCTCGATGCGCTCGACCTGGGCGAGGGGGATGTGCTCGAGATAAGACTGACCGGCGGACACCGAGCCGATCCGCATGCCGTCGACGAACACGGCCGTGCGGCTGGCACTCTGCCCCCAGATCGAGACGTTCGACTGCTTGCCCGGCCCGCCGAGATTCGTGACATTCAACCCGGCCCGTCCGGTCAGCAGGTCCTCGAGCGAACGGGCCTGGCTGCGCTCGATCTCCTCGCGCGTGATCACGGTCTGGGGCATCGCCGGGGCCACACTCGGCGCCTCGCGGACGGCGGTGATGTTGATGGTGCCCAACCGGTCGTCGTCGGCCACGGCGGACAGGGGGGTGAGGCAGAGCAGGCCCGCGATCAGGGACGGGCGTCGGACTGAGGTGCGATTGGTCATGGTTTCGGGGTGTCGCGCTTGCCGACCAGCCCACCGCAGGTCGGGAAAACCGTTCAGAGGCCGGTCTCCGGGCTCGTGGCATACCGGCATCACCTTCCCGGCTCGCCGAGCCAGTGGCGCTTCGATGCGGGCGTCACCACCTACCGTTGCGGGGGCAGCACAGGCGTTGGACCTGTTTCCCTGTTTCAGTGCCCACCACGGTTCGCGGGGCACCACCTCTGATGTCGGAGCGCATTGTTTGGAAAAACGTGCAAGAAGGCAAGGGCACAAGGCAAGTGTGTCTCATGGATTGCATGAGTCGAGTCGGCGTGGTGCCGGTCACGGGTTTGCCGGCCTTGTCGGCTACAATGATCGGGATTCCAGAGGTTCGCATCCACGGGGAGCCCATGCCGTCCAAAGCCCCACCTACCATCCAGGCGGTCCGTCCGCTGGCCGAGACCCGCCTGTTCCGCGTCGAAAGCGTGGACCTGCGTTTCGCCAACGGCGCCGAGGTCACCTTCGAGCGCCTTCGGGGCGGTCGTAACGGGGCGGTGATCGTCGCCGCAGTGACCGATGAGGGCGAGTTCGTGCTGATCAGCGAATATGCCTGCGGCACGGAACGCTACGAACTGGGCCTGCCGAAGGGGCGGATCGACGACGGCGAGACGCCGGTCGAGGCGGCGAACCGCGAGCTCATGGAGGAGGCGGGGTTCGGCGCCCGCCGCCTGACGCGGCTCAACGAGCTGACCATGGCCCCGACGTACTCCGGTCAGCGCACCCACCTGGTCCTGGCTGAATCGCTCTACCCGGCGCGCTTGCCGGGCGACGAGCCCGAGCCGCTGGAGGTCAGCCTGCTGCCGATGGCCGATCTCGACGAACTGGCCGCCTCCGGCGATTGCTCCGAGGCGAGGTCGCTGGCGGCGATGTTCCTGGTGCGTGGGCACCTCGAGGCACGAGAAAGGGAAGGGATGGCGTGAACGGAGAGCTTGATCAGCGCAATGGGGCGCAGGGTATCGGAGGCGGGAGCGACCGGCTCCTCCTCGAGGCCGTGCGCGAGATCGCCGAACAGGCCGGCCGGGAGATCATGACGGTCTACCAGAGTGACTTCGCCGTCGAGCGCAAGCATGACACCTCGCCGGTCACCGAGGCGGACATGGTGGCCAATCGGCTGATCTCCGAACGCCTCGCCGCGCTCGATCCCTCCATACCGGTGCTGACCGAGGAAACCCGTGCGCCGACCTGGCGCGAGCGGCAGGGATGGGACACGTACTGGCTGGTCGATCCGCTCGACGGCACGCGGGAGTTCGTCAAGCGCAACGGCGAATTCTCCGTGAACATCGCCCGGATCGAACGCGGCGAGCCGGTGCTGGGCGTGGTGCTGGCCCCGGCCATCGACCGCGAGTATGCCGCGATCCGCGGTGACGGCGCGTGGTGCTACGCCGATGGGCAGGCCGTGCCCATCCGGGTCCGCGCACCTGAGTGGCCGCCGACCCTGGCGCTGTCGCGCTCGCATTCGAGCGTGCGCGAGCAGCACCTGTGCGAGACCTTCGGGCAACCGGAGATCATCCGCTGCGGCAGCTCGCTCAAGACCTGCCTGATCGCCGAGGGCAAGGCCGATCTCTATCCCCGTCTGGGGCCCACCTCCGAGTGGGACACCGCCGCCTCCCAGTGCGTGCTAGAGGCCGCCGGCGGACACCTGACGGACCTGCAGGGGCGCCCACTGCGCTACAACACCAAGGAGTCCCTGCTCAATCCCATGTTCGTCGCGCACAACGGGATGGAGCTGGATTTCGATCGCCTGCGAGAGATCGCCACGTTCTGACGTGCCGGCTCAGTCCCTGGCGACGGGCATCCAGCCATCGCGGCCCTCGATCAACTCCAGCCGCGTGCGGTAGGGGCGGGTCTCCCCGGCCTCGAACTCGCCGAAGCGCAGCATCAGCCCCACTCGCCCCAGGTGATCCAGCGCGCTCTCTCCGGCGTCGGCCCCGCCCATGTCGCGGGCGACGTCGGCCAGGTCGCGGGGAAAGCGCAGGGTGGCCTCGACGTCGACCAGCCAGACCTCACCGCGCTCCGCGGCGTTCATCGAGTCAATGCGTTCGACGATCACCACCTCGGCCCGCGGGTCGATCTGTTGCTGCAGCGCGGCCTGGACCTCGGCCCGGTCGGGGCCCTGGCTGCAACCGGCCAGGGCCAGTGCGGCAAGCAGTGCCAGGGCCAGCCCCGTGCCGGCGCGGGCGAGATGCCGGCTCATTCGGGCCGGCCCTTGCCGGCACGGATGCCCGCCTTGAGATTGTCCCAGTGCGCCCAGTTGTCGGCCGCCGGCGGCATCTGCAGGTGAAAGCCCAGCGTCTGGATGTGGTGGCGAACCGTGGCCGTGTCGGTGCGGGCCAGTTCACGGTCGACCGACAGGTCCAGTTCCATCACGAAATCGAGCACGCCGAGTTTCTCGAGCACCATCGGGTCGAGTTCGTCGAGATCCTGCCCCTCGCGGACGAAGAGGTACATGTCGGGGTTTCTGCGACTCTTGAAGATGTGCGCCTGCATGTCTGACCGTGTTCCGTTGTGAATGCGGTCGCGGATTATTGCAGATTCCGGCCCCGTTCCGAACCGGCGGTCATCGGGAAATCCGGGCCGCCGGCCGTGTCTGGCTAACGGTAGCCGGGGAAGCCGCCGGGGTATCGCCCGGAATAGCCCGGTTCCTTGATCGGCTCGCCGGTCGCGGAATAGGGGTCACGGGTGTCGTCGGGCCGCCTCGGTGGCCGCGGCCGATAGTGAGGCGGCCTGTCGCCGTACCAGAACGAGAAGCCGTCCTCGTCGATGCGCAGGCCGCCGCCCGGCTCCCGGTAGCGGTCGTAGAGACTGCCCCGGTAATAGGGGTAGTAGTGGCTGCTGTCGGCACTCTCCGGCACGTTGATCACGACGGGCGGTGCTGCTTCGGCGGCCCGTTTCTCGGCGGCCAGCCGCTCGGCCTCCTTGCGCTCGTCGTATTCCCGGGCGAGTCGCGCGATACCCTCGCGGGCCGCCTCCCCGCCGGTGCCCGCGGCAGGCGCATCGATCACCTGGATTTCCATCTCTCCCTCGCAGGGCTGGTCCGAGAACACCACGCTGCCGTCGGGCTGGAGGCACTTGTAGATGGTGGTCTCGCTCGCCGTTGCCGGCAGGGCAAGCCATGCCGCCGCGAGCCCCAGCAAGAGGCCCGGTATCAGGGGGTGCGTTGTCCTTCGGCTGTCGGTCATGCAGAAAATCCTCGTGTTCCCTCATTCCTATAGACCACGCGGGAACACATGGACGAATCGGTCGCCTCACCGGAGCCCGGCCTCGTTCGCGTTCAGGGCGCGCTTGTTCGACGGCCGGAGGCGGCCGACTGCTCTCGTTGCCGCGTTGGCCGGCGGGAGTGGCAGCTACTTCCCGCTCAAGACCGCCTCGACGTCCTTTGCCTTCGGCGCGCCCTTGCCGGCCAGTTCCTGGGCGAAGACCGCGAGCCGGTGGGCTTCGAGCAGATCGAGCAGTGTCTCGCGGTGCTGCCAGTCGACCAGGTCCGGCGTGCCCTTGAGCAGCCGGTTTCTCACCTGCTCGGCCAGCGGGGCGAACGGGACGCGCAGCATCCGGTCGCGCTCCGGCTGGCGTTCGGTCTTCTCCAGTCGCTTTTCCGCGCCTTCCAGGTAGCGGGGCAGGCTGGCGAGCCGCTCGTCGGAGGCCAGCCAGACCATGCCGGGATGGACCAGCAGATCGATCTGCTCGCCGATCTCCCGGGCCGCCTCGATCACGGACAACGGCAGGCGCCCGCCGAGCTGGCGGCGCAGCTGGTGCTGGCGTTCGAGGATCGTCCGGACCTGCTGGGCCAGCTCCATCGCCCGGCGGGGCAACTCGCCGTCGAGGCGCGCCAGCCGCTCGCGGAAGGTGTCGGGGTCGCGGACCGGGGGCTCGCCGGCGACGGCCAGCTGCCAGGCGGCGCGGAAGATCAGTTCCTGGTCGAATGCGCGGTCGGCTCGGCCCGGCCGCTGCATGCCCTCGGTCGGGATCGGCCGTGGGGACTTCAGCCGGCTGTAGTGCAGGCGGACGGTATCCAGCGAACGGTCGCCGCGCAGGTCGGATTCGGCCTGGCGGACCATCTGGGCACGATTGAGCAGCATCAGGCGGATCACGCCGGTCTCGTGGATCAGGCGTGCCCGCTCGGGATCGTCGACCAGTTCGATCTCGACGTGGTCGCCGCGGTCGGTCAGTGCCGGCCGGGCCTCGAGTTCGGCGCCGGCGCTCTCGACGGTGAGCGTTTCCGGCAGTTCGCCGAAGTCCCACTCGGTGGTCGAATGATCCTCCAGCCGGTGCCGGGCACGCTGCTCGAAGGCGTCTCGCGCGCGCTCGGCCTGGCGGCCGCGCAGGGCGTTGAGGTCACGGTCGGCATCGATCGGTTCGCCGTCCTCGTCGACCGCCACGAAGCGCATCCGCAGGTGCTCCGGGAGCTTGCGCTCGTCGAGCAGGGCCGGGTCGACCTCGTGCCCGGTCATGCGCCGCAACTCGTCTGCGACGCCCTGGGCGAGCGGGATGTCGGTGTCGGTGATCCGGTCCTCGACCGCCTCGGCGAAGCTGGGCGCGGGCACGAAGTGGCGGCGTTCGGCCTTGGGCAGGGCGCGGATCATCGCCTCGATCTTCTCCTGCCGCAGCCCCGGCACCAGGTGGGTGGCGGGCGCGGGGTCGATGCGGTCGAGAAGGCCGAGCGGGATGTGCAGGCTCACGCCGTCGTCCGGTTCGCCGGGGGCAAAGTGGTAGGAAAGCTTCAGGCGGTAGCGGCCCGCCTGCCAGTGGTCGGGAAGCTCGGCCAGCCGACGGTCGTCGGGCTCGGTGGCCAGCAGGTCTTCGCGTGTGAGCTCGAGCCGTTCGGCCTCGGCACGGTGTTTCTTGATCCAGTGGTCCAGCTTGCGCGCGTCGGTCACCTCGGCGGGGATGCGCGCGTGGTAGAAGTCGAACAGCGCCTGCTCGTCGACCAGGAAGGCCGGGCGGCGCAGCTTGGCCTCGAGTGTGCGGATCTCCTCGATCAGCGCCTGGTTGTGTTGCCAGAACGGCTGGGCGGATTCGAACTCGCCCTCGACCAGCGCACGGCGGATGAAGATCTCGCGCGCCTCGACGGGGTCGATGCGGCCATAGTCGACGCGCCGCTTGGTGACGATCGGCAGGCCGAACAGGCGCACGGTCTCGAAGGCGGTCACCCGGCCGCTCTTGGCGTTCCAGCTCGGTTCGTTGTATTCCCGGGTGACCAGGTGCCCGGCCATGGGCTCGAGCCAGCGCGGATTGATCGGCGCGTTCATGCGCGCGAACACCCGGGATGTCTCGACGATCTCCGCGGCGACGATCCACTTCGGCTGGGCCTTGACGGTCACCGAGCCGGGGAACAGGTAGAAGCGGCGGTTGTGGGCGCCCAGATATACCGTCGGCTGGCGGCGCTTCTTGCCCCGGTGGTCGCCGGCGGCCTGCTGGTAGCGCTTGGGCGGGGCCGGGTCGCGCATGCCGATCTGGTCGAGCAGGCCGGCGAGGGCGGCCTGGTGCAGCTGCTCGATGCGCCCGGCCAGCTCGCCGGACAGCTTCTGCTTCTCGCCATCTTCCGGCTTTTCCGGCATGACGATGGGCTCGAACTCGGGCAGGCGGATGCGGAACATCTCGTCCACCGAGCCACGCAACTGCCCGACAAGATCATGCCATTCGATCAGCCGGTTGGCGTTGAGAAAGCGCTTGAGCGCCCACTGGCGTGCCTGGCGGCGGCTCTTGTGCCGGCGTGTCTCGTGCCAGGCCGACCACAGTGCCAGCACCGAGGCGAAGTCTGAGTCGGCCAGAGCGAATTCGCGGTGGGCGGCATCGGCTGCACCGCGGGCGTCCGCCGGCCGCTCGCGCGGGTCCTGAATGGCGAGGAAGGCGGTGGCCACCAGCATGTCCTCGGTGGCGCGGTCGCCGTGCTCCCGGGCAGCGACGATCATCCGGCCCAGCGCCGGGTCGATCGGCAGGCGCGAGAGCTGCCGGCCGATCCTCGTCAGTCGGCCATCCTCGTCGAGGGCCTGCAGCTCGAACAGGTGCTTGCGGGCAGCGGCCAGCTGGCGCGGGTCGGGCGGCTCGATGAACGGGAAGCTCTCCGCGCTGCCGAGCTTGAGCGCGTCGAGCTGCAGCAGCACCGAGGCGAGGTTGGAGCGCAGGATCTCCGGGTCGGTGAAGGCCGGGCGGTTCTCGAAGTCCTCTTCCTCGTACAGGCGGATGCACACGCCCGGGGCGATCCGCCCGCAGCGTCCGGCGCGCTGGTTGGCCGAGGCCTGCGAGACCGGCTCGACCCCGAGTTTCTGCAGGCGTGCCCGCGGGTGGTAGCGGCTGATGCGCGCCACCCCCGAGTCGATCACGTAGTGGATGCCCGGCACGGTCAGCGAGGTCTCGGCGACGTTGGTCGAGAGCACGATGCGCCGGCCGGCGTGCGGGGCGAACACCCGCTGCTGGTCGGCCGCCGACAGGCGTGCGTAGAGCGGCAGGATCTCGGTGTTCCTCAGGCCCCGGCGGGAAAGCACTCGCTCGGTCTCGCGGATCTCTCGTTCGCCGGGGAGGAAGACCAGGATGTCGCCCGGTCCCTCGTGGATCAGTTCGTCGACCGCGTGGGCGACCCCGCGGGCGATGGTCGAGCCCAGGTCCTCGTCGCGTTCGGCTTCCGGCGGGCGGTAGCGCACTTCCACCGGGTAACCGCGGCCACTCACCGTGACGATCGGCGGGCGGTGTCCGGCACGGTCGGCGAAATGATCGGCGAAGCGTTCCGGGTCGATGGTCGCGGAGGTGATCACCAGGCGAAAATCCGGTCGGCGTTCGAGCAGACGCTTGATTACCCCGAGCAGGAAGTCGATGTTGAGGCTGCGCTCGTGCGCCTCGTCGATGATCAGCGCGTCGTAGCGCAGCAGCTCCCGGTCATGCTGCAATTCGGCGAGCAGCAGGCCGTCGGTCATCACCGCCACGCGGCTGTTCGGCCGGGTCTGGTCGGAGAAGCGCACCTTGTAGCCGACCGCCGTCTGGCCGTCCGTGCCTTCGCCCTCGTCGAGTTCCTCGGCCAGCCGGCGGGCGACATTGCGCGCGGCGATCCGTCGTGGCTGGGTATGCGCGATCAGGCCGCGGTGCCCGAAGCCCATCTCCAGCAACATCTTGGGCAGCTGGGTGGTCTTGCCGGAACCGGTCTCGCCGGCGACGATGGTCACCGGATGATCGGCGATGGCGGCCTTGATGCGTTCGCGCGCCCCGGAGACGGGCAGGTCCTCGGGGTAGTCGATGTGGATGGCCAGTTGCTCGCGCGCGGCGACCTCGTCGGCGGCCCGGCTGGTCAGGTCGAGTAGCTGGTGGAGGGCGGTTTCGTTCCGTTCCTCGCTGCCAGGCGGTGCTTCCTGCAGCCGGCGCAGCTGGCGGTCGATGCGTGGCAAATGACGCAGGGCCAGCCGATCGCGGTTGTGTTCGATATAGGCGAGAATGCTGGCCGGATCGGTGGGGTCGACGGATGTGCTCATGCGGTCCATTGTACGAGAAGCGAGCGCCGGGACCGGGCCCAGTCGTGCCCCGTCTCGTGAGGTGCCCATGATTCAGGAGGGAAAATGCCCGAGAACGTCAGCTTTTTCGCCGCCATGGCCGTGGGGTTCTTCGGTGGCGTCCATTGCGTCGGCATGTGTGGCGGCATCGTCGGGGCGCTGACCTTCGGCCTGCCGCCGGAAAAGCGCGAGCGCTTCACCAGCCTCTTTCCATATCTCGCCGCCTACAACATCGCGCGGATCACCTCCTACACCATCGCCGGCGCCATCGCCGGGACCATCGGCCTGCTCGGGTTGTCGCTCGCGCCGATCAAGGACGCGCAGATCGTCCTGCTGGCGATCGCCGGTGTCTTCATGATCCTGATGGGGCTGTACGTGGGGGGCTGGTGGTTCGGCCTGACGCGGATCGAGCGGGCCGGCTCGCGGCTGTGGCGCTTCATCGAGCCGGTCGGCCGGCGGCTGATGCCGGTGAAGTCACCGGCACAGGCCTTCGGGCTTGGCCTGGTGTGGGGCTGGCTGCCCTGCGGGCTGGTCTACAGCGTGCTGATCTGGGCCCTGTCCGCCGGCGGACCATTGGCCGGCGCGTTGCTGATGCTGGGCTTCGGTCTGGGCACCTTGCCCAACCTGCTGGCCATGGGGGCCTTCGCCGGACAGCTGGCGGCCTTCGCCCGCAAGCCGTGGGTGCGCCGGGTGGCCGGCGGCATGGTCATCGCCTTCGGTCTCTACCAGATCGGGCTGGCGGCCTTCGACCTGGCCGGTTGATATGGGGGCATGCGTTTGGGGCGATTCCGGATGAAAGCTTGAAAAGCGTTCATGGAGGGAGGCTTGCGTTCCGGCGAATCGGGTCTATTCTAATGGGCCATTAGTTAATCTAATCCCAACCTCGAGGAAATTCGAATGAAACGAAGCCTGATTGCCGCCGCCCTGGCCGTGGGCATCGCCGGAACCGGCTCGGCCGCCGCCGTTACCATGGGTGACCAGTACGTCTTGCGCGCTTATACCGGACAGGCCCTTGGCCTGGCCCTGACCAAGGAACTCGACGTGCATACCCTCGGCATTGCCCAGAACCGCTCGTCGATCTGCGCGACGCTCGGCGGGGCGATCGCCGGTGAGGCCGTGGCTCACAACCGTGACAACAACGTCCTCTCCAGCGCGGCCCTGGCCGACGCATCCGAGGCCG
This sequence comes from Guyparkeria sp., assembly GCF_041687595.1. Lineage (NCBI taxonomy): Bacteria > Pseudomonadati > Pseudomonadota > Gammaproteobacteria > Chromatiales > Thioalkalibacteraceae > Guyparkeria > Guyparkeria sp. The sequence goes on from NZ_JAWLBP010000021.1 coordinate 30,931, forward strand.
CCGAGGCGGTTCAGTCGCTGCTCGACAAGGAGGCGATCGTGCTGGCCTTCGGTGGCGAGATCGCGCCGGAAGACAACCAGGCGATGGTCTCCGCCACGCTCAAGGCGTTGGCCGATGCCGATTACGAGGGTCGCATCGTCCTGCACGTCGCCGTCTGGGCGCCGAAGATGCTGGAAAAGGCCGCCGCCGAGCACGCCGAGGTGGCCGAATACCTCGCCGGCAAGGACAACCTCAATGCCCTGACCATCGATGCCGCGCAACAGAAGGCGCTGCTCCACGAGATCGCGCTGGAGGACGGCAAGCAGACCTCCCGCGGCGTGATCCACGAGATGGAAATGAACGACTCCTGGACCGACCTGTTCAAGGCGTCGGTCGCCGGATAACAAGGCGCGCTTCGGCCCGCTGACGACAAAAACCCCGGCTT
>NZ_JAWLBP010000022.1:0-30004 GCF_041687595.1 Guyparkeria sp.
GATGGAAGGCTGGCTCATGAGTATTCTTGGTTGAATCGTGTCTGGACGCGGCCCCGTATCGGGCCGAACGCAAAGCGGCCATAGTATACCGATGGGCGGTGGGTCTGCACGGGCTGGAGAGGTTGCCTGCTGACTAAAGGGCATTCTCGTCGCTGATTGGCGAGTTCCAACGACGGCGACGGGTTTGGAGGTGGTTGCGAAGGGGTATCGAAGGGAGGGCCCCTTGGCGTCCTGCCTCACGAGCGAAGGACGGCCGGGGCGAAGCGACATGGACGTCGCTTCGAGGTTCGCCGCGACAGGATGTCGCGTCGAACCGGCCCCTATCAGCCGGCCTTCGATCGTGAGGCCGGGAGCCTCGCCCCGAGGCTCCCCGGGTCCGCCGGACCAGGGCGCAGGGTGTCCTTCTTTTCGCCCCTTTTCTTGGACAAGCAAGAAAAGGGGCTCGCACGCCGGGCACCATGCCAGGCTCAGGATGCCAAGCGTTGATGGGCGGGCGAAACGACAGTCGTGGGCTTAAAGGATTGGTTGCTTCTCTTGGGGAGGTGTTCCGCATCTCGCGTTTCTAACGCCCTTTAACGCCGGGGTGTGTCGAAATTTCGATCCGAGTCGGTCGTCGAATCTAGGGGGCGTGGCAGGCCACGAGGTGCTTCGATAGGATGACTCGATAAACATGGCCTAATTCGACCGAGGAGTCCGACATCGAGGATGGGTTGATTGGATGGTTCAAGGGCGAGGGAGTGGATATGTCGAGGGACGAACGGGGCGCGCACGGCCTGCCGCAAGAGGCCCCTAGCTTTTGGATCGAAGCCATTGACTTTACGAGCGTGCCTCTTGCGGGTATGCGTTTGGAATCGGCTTGCTTCTGCGGCGTTTAGGGCGTCCATTTGCGTCCATTTATAGTAAGCGCACACAATCTACCAATACGGCGAGTTGAGAATGGCTGGATCATTTCGCATGTACAAACACATGTGGATAGAGAGGAAGCTCTCGGAATATGAGTTGCAGCGCTTATGCGGCGCGCTGGTCCACGACACCGCGTTTGACCAAGGGCTGAAGCCTTGGCAGTTTGTTAAGCCCATACCGGAGAGGCGCTTCAAGCTCGGCGTCGTCCCACAAGCCCCGATTATCAAGCTTGCCAAAAAAGAGCACGTCGACGCATTCTTCGATACCGGGTCACTGCAACTTGGCTCATTCGACTACTATAACGAATTCGATCACCCAGAAATCGGGGACAATCAAGAAGGCATCGTCACCCTTGTGGCCAAAACGCCTTTTGGAGTGATTGGAGGAAAGTACGGTTCTGGATACAGCCAGCGCATGTTATGCGCTTTCGTTGGAGACATAGACCTCAAGACCATGAGGCGGTTTGGTTACGATTCAGGATTTGTGATTACGAACCCGCGCGGCTTCTCCGAGGCCGTTGCAACCTCAATCGGCGCCACTTCCTCCACATTTGGCCGATGCCTTTACCGTCCGCATAAAGCCGTCCTTGGTTTTCCTGGAAAAACCGTAAATCGTCACGAGATCTCTCATCGTACCGCCGAGATCGTGAACGCGGGGAAGCACTTCATCAAGCCAGATCGATACTCGCACCAGAAGGAATTTCGTTTCTTATGGGACCAACCTTCGGATGTCACTGGAGCCATGATCTTTGACTGCTCGTCGGCTAGGAAATACTGCATCCCATTGCCGCAAAGTTGGTACTAACAATTCATTCAAGCCGAAGCCGTTTTGCGGCTCGGCTTAATTTAGGCGTTAAATCAGAGGAAATGCTCAGCGAGGTGCGTTCGGACGAACGCCCTGTCGTGAGAGGCCCTTACTCAACTTACAGAATGCACATCAGACAGCCTTCGATAGCTGCGCACCCACCCCCAACGTGCTACCGTTCCCCGCCTGACCCACGCCCTATACCCGTAAACACCACCATGAACATTCGCGAAGCCATTGCCCGTGCCGTGGACCGGCACGATCTGACCCGAGAGCAGATGCATGCGGTCATGCACCAGATCATGGCCGGGGAGGCCACGCCGATCCAGGTGGCCGGCTTCATGCTCGCGCTGCGCATGAAGGGCGAGACCGTCGACGAGATCACCGCTGCCGCCGAGGTGATGCGCGAGTTGGCGGTCGGCGTGCAGGTGGACGTGCCGCACCTGGTCGACATTGTCGGCACCGGCGGTGACGGCTCGGCATTGTTCAATGTTTCCACCGCCTCCAGCTTCGTGGTGGCGGCCGCCGGCGGGCACGTGGCCAAGCACGGCAACCGCTCGGTGACCAGCCGCTCGGGCAGTGCCGACATGCTCGAGACCGCGGGCGTGAACCTCGAGGTCGACAGCGATTGCGTCGCCCGCTGCGTGCGCGAGCTGGGCATCGGCTTCATGTTCGCCCCGCGCCATCACGGTTCCATGCGCCATGCCGCCGCGCCGCGCAAGGAGCTGGGGGTGCGCACGCTGTTCAACGTGCTTGGCCCGCTGACCAACCCGGCCGGCGCGCCGGCGATGCTGCTGGGTGTTTACAGCGACGAGTGGCTGGAGTCGCTGGCCGAGGTCATGCGCCGCCTGGGCGCGCGCCACGTGCTGGTGGTCCACAGCCACGACGGGCTCGACGAGATCTCGCTCGCCGAGGCGACCGAGGTGGCCGAGCTGGTCGACGGCGAGGTGCGCCGTTACCGGATCGAGCCGGAGGACTTCGGTATCGCGCGCCAGCCACTCGACGAGCTGATCGTCGACGGCCCGGAGCAGAGCGTGGCGCGAGTGCGGGCCGCGCTGGGCGGCGCGGCCGGGCCGGTGGCCGACATGATCGCGCTCAACGCCGGGGCGGCCATCTACGCCGCAGATCTGGCCGAGAGTCTTGGCGATGGCGTGGCGATGGCGCAGCGGCTGCTGGCCGACGGTCGCGGGCTGGACAAGCTCGATCAGCTGGTCGCGATGACCGCCGACTGCGCGAGCTAGGGACGCCGTTCTCCCGTCACGAACAAGCAACAGACTCCGCCCGATGAGCACGAAGACGATGACCGACACCCCCGACATCCTGAAGAAGATCATTGCCCGCAAGCGAGTGGAGGTGGCCGCCGGCCGGCAGCTGACTTCCGCGGCGGCGATCGAGGACCAGGCCCGGGCCGCCGACCCGGTCCGCGGCTTCGAGCGGGCCATCGAGTCGCGCGTGGCGGAGAAGCGCCCGGCGGTGATCGCCGAGATCAAGAAGGCCTCGCCCAGCCGCGGCGTACTGCGTGACCCCTTCGACCCGGTCGCCATCGCGCGCAGCTACCAGAAGGGCGGGGCGGCCTGCCTGTCGGTACTCACCGACCGCGACTTCTTCCAGGGCGACCCCGAGTACCTGAAGGCCGCGCGGGCAGCCTGCCGCTTGCCGGTGCTGCGCAAGGACTTCATGATCGACCCCTGGCAGGTCGACGAGGCGCGCGCCATGGGTGCCGACTGCATCCTGCTGATTGCCGCGGCACTGGACGACGACATGATGCGTGCGCTGCACGACCGGGCCCGTCACTGGGGCATGGACGTGCTGGTCGAGGTGCACGACCACGACGAGCTGCTGCGCGCATTGCAGCTGGATACCCGCCTGATCGGCATCAACAACCGGGACCTGCGCAGTTTCGACGTCAGCCTGGATACCACGCTGACCCTGCTGCACGACATCCCGGACGACCGCCTGGTGGTCACCGAGAGCGGCATCCTCGGCGCGGAGGACGTCCGCCGCATGCGCAGCCACGATGTGCATGCCTTCCTGGTGGGCGAGGCCTTCATGCGGGCCGAGGATCCCGGCGCGGCGCTGGCGGAACTGTTTGAACTGGGAGGGAGCGCATGAAAGCACGAGTGAAATGGGTCGACGGGATGGCCTTCATGGCTGAAGCCGACAGCGGGCACGCCATCGTCATGGACGGTGCACCGGAAATCGGTGGTCGCAACGCCGGCGCGCGGCCGATGGAAATGGTCCTGATGGGGCTGGGCGGCTGCACGGCGATCGACGTGATGATGATCCTGGGCAAGCAGCGCCAGCCGGTGGAAGACTGCTGGATCGAACTGTCCGCGGAGCGGGCGGACGTGAAGGCGCCCAAGGTGTTCACCACCATCCACACCCATTACGTGGTGGTGGGCAAGGGCCTCGATCCGGCCAAGGTCGAACGGGCGGTGAACCTGTCGGCCGAGAAGTACTGCTCGGTCTCGGCCATGCTGCGCGACTCCGTGGAACTGACGCACGATTTCGAGGTCCGTGAACCGGAGTCGTGATCGGTCGCTCGGTTGTCCGTAGTCATCCGGCGGGTGGCGGTTTACACTTCCGCCTTTCGAGGCGCCGGTGGCGGGGTCTCTTGTTCACAGGTATGAAAACGCCCGGCCCTGTATGGCCGGGCGCCTTGTTTTTACCAGGGGGTAATCATGGGTGAGTCGTCGGTCACCTTGCACGGGTTCAACAACCTCAGCAAGACGCTGAGCATGTCGATCTTCGACATCTGCTATGCCAAGACCCGTGCGCAGGTCAACGAGTACATCGCCTACATCGACGAGGTCTACGATGCCGACCGGCTGACCCAGATCCTCACCGACGTGACCGAGATGATCGGGGCCAACATCCTCAACGTCGCCCGGCAGGACTACGAGCCGCAGGGGGCATCGGTCACCATCCTCATCTCGGAGGAGCCGGTGATCGCCGAGGGCATCGACTACCACGAGGAGCCCGGCCCGCTGCCGGGCGACGGTGAGCCGGTCCGCGAGTCGGTGGTCGCCCACCTCGACAAGAGCCACATCACGGTGCACACCTACCCGGAGAGTCACCCGGAAAACGGTATCTCGACCTTCCGGGCCGACATCGACGTGTCCACCTGCGGGCGGATCTCCCCGCTACGGGCGCTCAACTACCTGATCCACAGCTTCGATTCGGACATCGTCACGCTCGACTACCGCGTGCGCGGCTTCACCCGCGACATCCACGGCAGAAAGCACTTCATCGATCACGAGATCAACTCGATCCAGAACTACATGTCCGGGGACACGCGCGAGCGCTACCAGATGATCGACGTGAACGTCTATCAGGAGAACATCTTCCACACCAAGATGCTTCTCAAGGACTTCGACCTCGACAACTACCTGTTCGGGCACGGCACCGACGACTACAGCCCGCAGGTCTGCGCCCGCATCGAGAAGGCGCTGAAGAAGGAGATGCACGAGATCTTCTACGGCCGCAACATGGCCGAACTGTAGAACGCGGTCAGTTCGACCCGTTGCGGCTCCGCTCGAACGCGGCGGCCAGCAGTTCCACCGGCTGGATCACCGGGACGTCCGTTCCACCGGCCAGGTGGGTGGCGCAGCCGACATTGGCGCTGACGACGAAGTCCGGCTGGAGATCGGCGATCGAGTCGATCTTCGGCGCGCGCAGGCTGCGCGCCTGTTCCGGGTAGAGCAGCACGTGCATGCCGGCCGCGCCGCAGCAGCGCTCGTTGCCGTCGATCTCGACGAGTTCCAGTCCCGGGATGCGCTCGAGCAGGGCGCGGGTCGCGCCGGGCTGGCCGAGGTGGTTGCGTTGGCTGCAGGGGGTGTGGACGGCGATCCGCCAGTTCGGCGTCTGCATTGCGGGCCAGTCGGCCGGATCGGTTTCCAGCAGCCATTCGGTGACTTCGCGAACGCGGATGTCGTGTTTCGATTCGAGTGCCGCCAGTTCGCTGCGGCATGCCGTGCCCAGCACCACCACGTCTCTCACGCCCGCGTCCAGGAAGGCGCGGGCGTTGCGGTCGCGCAGGGCTTCGGCCGGCCCGGGTTCTCCGCCGTGGGCATGCATCGCGCCGCAGCAGACCTGCTCCCGCGGAATGACCACCCGGTAGCCGAGTGCCGCGAGCACCTGCTCGGCGGCGCCGGCGGTGTTGGCGTTCATGGCCTCGCCGGTGCAGCCGATGAACAGGCCGATCGTTCCGCGCGTTGCCCCGTCACCCGCGCCGGCGGGGCGGGAAGACGTGGCGAGCGGGGCGGGTGGCCGCTTCGGCAGGGCGGCGCCGAGTCGCCCGGAAAGCCTGCGGGCCACCCCGCCCAGGCCAAGCGCATGCAGGGCCCGGTATCCCTGCCACGCGGCGCCCATGACGCGACGCCGGGCCAGCACCCCGTCCCGCAGCCAGCGGAACGGGCGGGCCAGGGCGCGGGGCTGCAATGCGGTTGCCGACTCGCGCGCCAGGCGCTCCCGGCCGGAATCGATCAGGCGGCCGAAGGCGACACCGGAGGGGCAGACCACCTCGCAGGCGCGGCAGGTCAGGCAGCCGTCGAGGTGGTCGCGGACGCTCTCGTCCACGGACAGTTCACCCTGGCTGACGCCCAGCAGAATACTTATGCGCCCGCGCGGGCCGTCGGCCTCGTTTTCCGTGATAGAGAAGGTGGGGCAGTGCGGGACGCAGATGCCGCACATGACGCAGTCGAGCGCGTCGTCACGAATGGCGGCGTCGAGTTCGGGGAGCTGTCTGGGGCTGTCGGCGGGCATGTCGGGCAGATTGCAGCGGCGGACGGGAATGGTCAAGCCGCGTCACGGGGGTGCCTGCGAGGCGGGCCGGATAAAATTGGCATGACCTGCATAAAAAGGGTTGCACGACCCGCCCCATTAGTATATCTTGATACTGTGAATTGCTTATCCTCCTTTGGTGGTTCTTGTTGTTGCCGGCGCTTGCCGGCATTTTTTTTGTCTGTCGATTTTGCACGGCGGGCGTTTGGCCCTTGAAGGAAGAGTAGGGAAGGGTAGGAAGAGTGCGCTTCCTGCACGTCTCTCCGGGGGCAGGCGAACAATCGTTTCGTGTTACGGCGACAAGGCTATATACTGCCGCATCGCTTTTTCCGGCCGATCGAGAAATCGGCCTTGCGGGGCGCGTTGCCTTCGGGTAGACTTCGCGCCCTCTTGAAATCAATGTATCGCTTCTGGTTTGGGAGCTGTCGATCCATGAAAACCTATTCCGCCAAGCCGGCCGAGGTCAAACGCGACTGGTACGTCATCGATGCATCCGGCAAAACGCTGGGTCGCCTGGCTACCGAGGTCGCCCGCCGCCTGCGTGGCAAGCACAAGGCCGAGTTCACCCCGCACGTCGATACCGGTGACTACATCGTTATCGTCAATGCGAAGGACATCAAGGTCACGGGCAAGAAGGCCAGTGACAAGATGTATCACTTCCATACCGGGTTCATCGGCAACATGAAGCACTTCACCTTCGAGAAGCTCATCGAGCGCTCCCCCGAGCGTGTCATCGAGCTGGCGGTGAAAGGCATGCTGCCGAAGAACGCTCTCGGTCGCCAGATGTATCGCAAGCTCAAGGTCTACGCGGGCTCCGAGCACAATCATCAGGCACAGCAGCCCCAGCCGCTCGAGATCTAAGAGAGACTAGCCATGGCAATGACACAGAATTACGGAACCGGCCGTCGCAAGACTTCCGCTGCGCGCGTCTTCCTGCGCCCGGGCACCGGCAAGATCACGATCAACGGCAAGTCCCTCGAGGACTTCTTCGGTCGCGAGACCGCGCAGATGGTCGTCCGTCAGCCGCTGGAGCTTCTCGAAGTGGGTGACAAGTTCGACGTGGTCGCCACGGTGGCCGGCGGTGGTCCGAGCGGCCAGGCCGGTGCCGTCCGCCACGGCCTGACCCGTGCGCTGATGGACTATGACGAAGCACACCGTCCGAAGCTGCGTGAAGCCGGCTTCGTCACGCGTGACGCCCGTCAGGTCGAGCGCAAGAAGGTCGGCCTGCGCAAGGCGCGTCGTTCGGTACAGTTCTCCAAGCGCTGATCCGGAACGACACCCCGGCCAGTCCGGGAGGCCAGACGAAACCCCGCCTCAGGCGGGGTTTTTCCGTTTGTAGGCGGGGTGCAGCGTCACCGTTCCGTTCGTCTTTTCAACGCATGGGAAGAATGGTGGCAATGCCGTGGCGGCGGCGAGCCGGATGGGGTGGTCCGGCGATCATCTGGCGGGATGAGTGTTCACCGTGGCCGTGACGGGAGTCCATTTCCTGCGGGCATCACCGGCCGGGCTTGGCGCACTAGGGGGTGTTCCTGCGGACTCGCGCGACACGGATGGGAATGCATCAGTCGATCGCTGCCCGCGACGGAGACGAGAGCGTTATTGGCGGGAGCGGGAGGTGGTGAGTTCGGGTGGTCAGGCGGAGGCTTGCCTGGGGAGTGGCGGGGCCAAGGAAGTGCCCCCGGCCGTCCACCCGTGCATCAGGAATCGGGGCGGTTGGCCTCCCGGGTGCTCTCCAGGATGCGCTCGGCGTCTGCCTTTTCCTTGTCCAGCCCCAGCTTGTCGTAGGCCTCGACCAGGATTTCCAGCGCCGGGATCGTCGAGGTCGAGCCGTCGTACTTTTCCAGTGCGCGCTGAGCCCGGTTGGCGGCTGCCAGCCAGGCGCCACGCCGCATGTAGTAGTCGGCCACGTGCACTTCGTGCTTCGCGAGTTCGTTGCGAACTTCGATCAGCCGGCGGCTGGCGTCGTCGACGTACTGGCTGTCCGGATACTGCTGTACCAGACGGGCAAACGAGCGATAGGCGGCCTCGAGCACGGACTGGTCTCGCTTGGAGAGGTCCGGCGGGGCGATGCGGTTGATCAGCGAGTCGCCGCGTCCCATGTTGGCCAGGCCCTTGAGATACAGGGCGTAGGGCACATTCTCTCCACGCGGGTGGAGTTGCATGTAGCGGTCGGCTGCCGCGATCGCCGAATCCGGCTCGTCGTACTTGTAGTAGGCGTAGGCGACTTCGATCTGGGCCTGCTCGGTGTAGGCGCCGAACGGGTAGCGACCCTCGAGGGTCTCGTACTTCTTGATGGCCGTCTCGTAGTCGCCGCGATTCATGGCGCTGCTGGCATCGTCGTAGAGCTCGGCTGCGGAGGCGGTCGGATCACCCAGTTCGACGGTATCGTCGTCTCCCTTCGAGAACCAGGAGCAGCCGCTGGCGAAAACGACCATCCCGGCGAGCAAGGTGGCTCCTGCGATCTGCCTGGCAGGGAAACGGCGGCGTGCCGGGCGGTTACGGTCGCGATGCTGGGTCATGGTGTCGGAGTCGGTGCCCGCTGGGTTCAAGTGATGGATGGACCGCCCTGCAAGCCTTGCGCTGATGCGTTGATGGGGCGGGTGTTAACGGCTAATCTTCGCAGATAAGATCTGAAAAACCAACCGACTGCGCGGCGGGGTCAAACCCGTCTTTTTATTGCCCGGTCAGCCGGCCGTCGCGCGGCACCGGACCATGGTCGGGAGACCCGTATAAAACGCATGGAAATAGACCGCACATCAATCGTCCCCGTGGAGCATGCCGGCATGCGCCTCGACCAGGTGGCATCCCGCTGCTGGCCGGAATTCTCGCGCAACCGTCTGCAGGGGTGGATCAAGGAAGGACGGCTGACCATCGACGGCCGGAAGGCGCGGCCGAGGGATGTCGTGCTCGGTGGCGAGACACTGGAACTGACGGCGGAGCTCGAGCAGCAGAGCGAGGACCGGCCGCAGGAGATTCCGCTGGACATTGTCTACGAGGACGAGCACCTGCTGGTGGTCAACAAGCCCGTGGACATGGTCGTGCATCCCGGTGCCGGCAATCCGGATGGTACGCTGGTCAACGCGTTGCTCCATCACGACCCGGATCTGGCCCTGCTGCCGAGGGCCGGGGTGATCCACCGGCTGGACAAGCAGACCAGCGGCCTGCTGGTGGTTGGCAAGACCCAGGCGGCCTACCAGACACTGGTGGCCGATCTTGCCGAACGTCGCATCGGCCGCGAGTACGATGCGATCGTGGTGGGGCACGTGATCGCCGGCGGTACGGTGGATGCTCCCATCGGCCGGCACGCCCGGGACCGGCAGCGTCAGGCCGTGGTGCCGCAGGGCAAGCCGGCAGTGAGTCATTACCGGGTGGTCGAGCAGTTCGGTGAGCACACCTGGCTGCGCGTGCGTCTGGAGACGGGGCGCACGCATCAGATTCGCGTGCACATGGCCCATATCCGTCATCCCATCGTGGGGGATCCGGTCTACGGTGGCCGGCCGCGCCTGCCCAAGGGGGCGGACGACTATCTCGTGGAACTGCTGCGCGGTTTCGGGCGTCAGGCGCTGCACGCCCGGCGACTGACGCTCCGGCACCCCGAGACCGGCGAGACATTGACGTTCAACGCGCCCCTGCCGCCGGATATGGAAGAATTGATCGAGGAGCTGCGCGACTACCGCGACGGCTTTGACGAAGGAGAGGCTGAGGTTATCTATGTCCGGGACATCGACTGACAATCCCCGTTTCATCGAGGCTACCTGGCCGACCCCCCAGGGGGTGCATGCCGGCGTGAGCACCCGGGTCGGCGGGGCCAGCCCCGAACCCTTCGACGGCTTCAACATGGCCCAGCACGTCGGGGACGATGCGGCAGCGGTCGAGGCCAACCGTCGGGAGCTGCAGGCGCTGCTCGATCTGCCCGAGTCGCCGCGCTGGTTGGAGCAGACGCACGGTACCACCGTGGTGGGGCCGGAGGTCCCGATCGGCGCGGAGGCCGATGCGGCGTTCACGGATCGTCCGGGGACGGTGCTGGCGGTACTGACCGCCGACTGCCTGTCGGTGACCCTGGCCAGCCACGACGGTCGCGAGATCGCCGTCGCCCATGCCGGCTGGCGCGGCCTGGCCGGCGGCATCCTCGAGCGAACGGTCGACCGTTTCTCCGTCGCCGGCGATGAACTGATGGCGTGGCTGGGTCCGGCGATCGGCCCGGCGCACTATGTCGTTGGCGAGGAGGTGCGCGAGGCCTTCATGCGCGACTACCCCGCCGACGCCTCGGCCTTTCGGGGCGCGTCCGCTCAGGGCAAGTATCACGCCGACCTGTTCGCGCTGGCACGCGCACGCTTGCGGCGGCAGGGCATCAGCCGTGTCTACGGGGGTGAGCGTTGTACCTTCACCCAGTCGGACCTGTTCTACTCCTACCGCCGGGACGAGGGTCGGACGGGCCGCATGGCGACCGTGATCTGGCGCGACTGAGGAACGTCCGGCCGGTAGTCCGGTCTCCAGATACGGTGGAAAACGACAACAACGAGGATTGATCACGATGGCACAACCCTGGCTTCTGCTTACCCTTGTCGGCGCCGACCGGCCGGGCATTGTCGCCCACGTCACCCGCGTGCTGTTCGGCGTTGGGGCCGAGCTCGGCGAGACGGCCATGATGCGACTGGGCAACCAGTTCGCGATCATGATGATGGTGCGGAACGCGGGCAATCCGGAGGAGGTCGCCGGCCTGCTGGAATCGACGCGCGCCGAATTCGGTCTCAAGCTGCACGTCGACCGCATCGATGCCTCGTTGCACCAGCACCGGGAGCCGGACGTCTCCGTCACGGTGCACAGTGCCGATCGCAGCGGCATCGTCGCCGACGTCACGGCGGCACTGCTCGAGGCGGGCATGAACATCCTCGACCTGCGCTCCGACGTGGGTGGCTCGGAAGACAAGCCGATCTACATCATGCAGATCGATGGCGAGACCAGTGACGGCATCGAGGCGATCGAGCGCAGCGTGGCGCATTTCGCCGACCAGGGCCTGACCGTTCGCGTGACGCCATTGCAGACGATGCGGGGCTGACACGTGGAATCCTTGCCGATCCTGACCTATCCCGACGAGCGCCTAAAGACGGTCTGCGAACCGGTCGAGCAGTTCGATGCCGAGTTGCGGGAATTCGTAGAGCATCTGCAGCACACGGCCGATCAGGGTCCGTCGGCGGTGGGAATCGCCGCACCCCAGGTCGGTCGCATGCAGCGGCTGTGCATCGTGGACGCCACCCGCGCCAAGCGCCCGGTGGAGAACAATGGCCCCCTGGTGCTCATCAATCCCGAGATTACCAACTGGAAGGGCTTCGCCGTGGGTCGCGAGGGCTGTCTCTCGATCCCCGACTACACGGGCAAGGTGATCCGCGCCGAGTCGATCGAGCTGGTTGCGCAGGACGTGGAGGGCCGCGAGGTCCGCTTCACCATGAAAGGCTTCGAGGCGCGCATCGCGCAGCACGAGCTCGACCACCTCGACGGCATTCTCTTTCTCGATCGTCTAGTCTCCCGCCACGCCGACCTGCGCGAGCGCTGATCCGGACAAGGCCTCCGGCCTCGGTCGGTCTCGCCACCGACGGTCGGTATCACCCGATCCTGACTCAGGGGGGGCGAATGGGGCTGGCGCTGATCATTCTCGCCGCCTTTCTCTGGGGCGTGTCCGGCGGTATTGCCGCCATGCTGATGGAGAGAGGCTGGGACCCGTTGGTCGTGTCCTTCTATCGAGGGGCGATCGGGTTTCTCTGCTTCGCCGCCTGGTGGCTGGCGCGATTCGCGACGATTCCCCGCCCGGACCGGACGACGGTTCTCTGGGCCGCGCTCGCCGGCCTTGGGGTCGCCGGCAATTTCACCTTCTATTTCCTCAGCATCTCGCACGCCAACGTCGCCGTGGCGGTAACCCTCATGTATACCGCCCCGATCTATGTCTATCTGATCTCGCTGGCCACGGGCGTGGTGCGCCTGACCCCTGGGTTCGTGGTGGCGATTGCCTCGATACTGGTGGGCGTGGCGCTGCTGACCCAGCTTGTCGGCGGTGATCGCCTGAGCGGGCTCACGCTTGCCGGTGTCGCGGCGGGGATCGCCGCCGGCATGTCCTACGCGGTGTTCCTGTTCGGCTTCAGGAACGCGGCGATCCGCGCGTCGCCCGTGGTAGCGCTGGGGATCGCCTTTCTGATTTTCCTGTTGGTGCTGGCGCCGATCGTCGACCACCGCGAGGTCGCGGCCGCGCCGTTGTCCGACGATGTCCACCTGTTCGTGCTGCTCGGCCTTTTCGGTGCCGGTCTGTCGTTCCTGTTCTATGTGCTCGGTCTCAAGCGCGCCTCGGCGGTCGCCGTCTCGCTGGTGGCCGCGGTCGAACCGGTTACCGCCGCGCTCTTCGGTCTCGTCGTGCTCGGTCAGACGCTCGCGCCGGGTCAATGGCTTGGCATGGTCGTGATCCTTGCCACCGTCACCGCACTGGGTGTGCGGCGGCGATCGGTATGAGCCGAGGTTGGATGGAGTGGCTGTTATCGAATCGTGATCCGGTCGACATGTGATGGTCATCGTCCGCGGGGATAAAGAGATTTCACGTTGTCGCTCCGGAGGCGTTCATGTCCCTGTCCTATCGCATGGTGGTCGTGTCCGACGTGCACTTGGGCACGCCGGCCGCCCGGGCCGAGTACCTGCTCGATTTCCTCGAGCACGTTTCCGCCGAGACGCTGGTGCTCAACGGCGATCTGTTCGATATCTGGAAGATGCGCAGTCACCGCTGGAGTTGGCCGGCCTGCAAGACCCGGCTGCTGCAGAGGCTGATGGACATGGCCGCGGGAGGGACCCGCATCGTCTACATCCCCGGCAACCACGACGAGTTCTTTCGCGACTACCTGGGCCTGTCGATCGGCGGCGTGGAAGTAGTGCGGGAATGGCAGTGCCGGCTGGCGGACGGTCGTCGTGCCCTGGTGCTGCACGGTGACGAGTTCGACGGGGTGGTGCGGCACAGTCGCCTGCTCAAGGGGCTGGGCAATGTCGGTTACGAATTTCTGATGGGGCTGGATCGGGTCAACGCATGGTGGCGTCGCCGCAGCGGACGGGGATACTGGTCGCTTGCCAGGGCGGTCAAGCAGCAGGTGCCCGGGGCGCGCAGCTACATCGGCAAGTTCGAGGCGGCCGCCTGCCACCACGCCAGGGAGCGGGGCGCGGACGTGGTGATCTGCGGGCACATCCACCATCCCAACCTGTTTACGCGCGACGGTCTTACCTACGCCAACAGCGGCGACTGGGTGGAGGCCTGCACCGCGCTGGTCGAGCGGCATGACGGTCAGCTCGAACTGCTCCGCTGGGCGGAGGAAAGCGCCCGCCTGCTGGATGCGACCGGTGAGGAGGTCGCGGGGTCCACGATCAGGCGTCGCGCAGTGCCTTGACCCACGCCTCCATGGCCTCGGTGGCCATCGGCATCGGCGGTTCGAGGAAGTTGACGATGAAGTGGTCGTCGAACTCGGTCACGCCGATCGAGCGCGGGCGGACCGCCATCACCCGGGCATTGGGCAGCTTGAGCCCGAAGCAGAACACCACGTGCTGCGCTGCGAGGATGCCCTCGGCGATGTCGCCACCGATGTCGCGGGTGTGGGCGATGTGGTCGAACTCGCCGATGAATTTGGTGCGCTTGTCCGCCTCGATGTCCGCCTTGAGGCGCTCGATCACGTCCCGACAGCTCCTGGCCGTGGTCTCGTCCTTTTCGATGCGGGCCTCGTAGACCGGGTACTTCTCATTGAAATGCGTCTGTTCCATGGGGCTCTCCTTTTTAGGCATAAGGAAAATGTATGGTGCAAAAGGAACGATAATCAATATCGTTCCTCGTGTCACGCCCTCCAGGCCTCCCTTGCCGGACGGTCTTGAATCGCCCGCATTCGATACCAGAACAAGGGAAGACGCGCGGCGGCTCGATCGTGACTAACCTTATTCCTTTATGCCGGCCGCCGCAGGCGATGAAACAACCGACCGCGAGGTATTCGAATTCATGCGAATGGACAAGCTGACTGCCAAGTTCCAGATGGCCCTGGCCGACGCCCAGTCACTGGCCGTGGGACAGGACCATCAGTTCATCGAGCCGGTCCACCTGATGGTGGCCCTGCTCGACCAGGAGGGGGGCACCGTGCGTCATCTACTGACGCAATCGGATATCAACGTCAACATGCTGCGCTCGCAGCTGGGCGAGATGCTCGACCGGCAGCCTGCGGTCTCCGGGGGCGAGGCCGGCGAGGTGCACATCTCCAACGACCTCTCCCGCCTTCTCAACGTCACCGACAAGCTCGCGCAGAAGCGCAACGACCAGTACATCTCCAGCGAGCTGTTCGTGCTGGCGGTGATCGAGGACAAGAGCGAGCTGGGCGAGACCCTGCGCCGCGCAGGTGCCTCCAAGGGGGCGATCGAACAGGCCATCGACAAGCTTCGTGGCGGTCAGTCGGTCGACGACCCCAACGCCGAGGACGCCCGACAGGCGCTCGAGAAGTACACCCTCGATCTGACCGAGCGCGCCGAGCAGGGCAAGCTCGATCCGGTGATCGGCCGTGACGAGGAGATCCGCCGCGCCATCCAGGTGTTGCAGCGACGCACCAAGAACAACCCGGTGCTGATCGGCGAACCTGGCGTGGGCAAGACCGCCATCGTCGAGGGGCTGGCCCAGCGCATCGTCAACGGCGAGGTGCCCGAAGGTCTCAAGGACAAGCGCGTGCTCTCCCTCGACATGGGTGCGCTTCTCGCCGGGGCCAAGTTCCGCGGCGACTTCGAGGAGCGCCTGAAGGGCGTGCTCAACGACATCGCCAAGGCCGAAGGGCGAGTGATCCTGTTCATCGACGAAATCCACACCATGGTCGGTGCCGGCAAGGCCGAGGGCGCCATGGATGCCGGCAACATGCTCAAGCCGGCGCTCGCGCGTGGTGAGCTGCACTGCATCGGCGCGACCACCCTCGACGAGTACCGCCAGAATATCGAGAAGGACGCCGCGCTCGAGCGCCGCTTCCAGAAGGTGCTGGTCGACGAGCCGTCCACCGAGGACACCATCGCGATCCTGCGCGGTCTCAAGGAGCGCTACGAGGTGCACCACGGCATCGAGATCGGTGATCCGGCGATCGTTGCCGCCGCCCAGCTCTCGCAGCGCTATATCACCGATCGGCAGTTGCCCGACAAGGCGATCGACCTGATCGACGAGGCGGCCAGCCGCATTCGCATGGAGATCGACTCCAAGCCCGAGGAGATGGACCGGCTCGAGCGGCGCCTGATCCAGCTCAAGATCGAGCGTGAGGCGCTGAAGAAGGAATCCGACGAGGCGTCCAAGAAGCGCCGGGCCAACCTCGAGGAGGAGATCGAGGCGCTCGAGCGCGAGTACTCGGACCTCGAGGAGATCTGGAAATCCGAGAAGGCCGCCGTCGCCGGCACCACGCACATCAAGGAGGCGCTCGACCGCGCACGCACCGAGCTGGAGACCGCGCGCCGTGCAGGCGACCTGACCCGCATGTCGGAGCTGCAGTACGGCCGCATCCCCGAACTCGAGCGAGAGCTGGCCGAAGCACAGTCCCAGGAAGAGACCGAGGGCGAGGCCGAGAAGCCCCGGCTGTTCCGCAGCACCGTGGGCACCGAGGAGATCGCCGAGGTGGTCTCGCGCTGGACCGGCATCCCGGTGTCCAAGATGCTCGAGGGCGAGAAGGACAAGCTGCTGCGCATGGAGGAGGCGCTGGGCAAGCGCGTCATCGGCCAGTCCGAGGCGGTCGGGGCGGTCTCCGATGCCATCCGCCGCTCGCGGGCGGGGCTGTCCGACCCCAATCGTCCCAACGGCTCGTTCATGTTCCTCGGGCCCACGGGCGTGGGCAAGACCGAGCTGACCAAGGCGCTGGCCTCCTTCCTCTTCGATACCGAGGAGGCGATGGTGCGCATCGACATGTCCGAGTTTATGGAGAAGCACTCCGTGGCCCGACTGGTCGGGGCGCCCCCGGGCTACGTCGGCTACGAGGAGGGTGGTTATCTCACCGAGGCGGTGCGCCGCAAGCCCTACTCGGTGATCCTGCTCGACGAGGTGGAGAAGGCCCACCCGGATGTGTTCAATATCCTGCTGCAGGTGCTTGACGACGGCCGCCTGACCGACGGGCAGGGCCGGACGGTCGATTTCCGCAACACGGTGATCGTGATGACCTCGAACCTCGGCAGCCAGCGGATCCAGGAGCTGGCCGGGCAGGATGCCGACTACGAGCAGATGAAGACCGAGGTCCTCGAGATCGTCGGTCAGCACTTCCGGCCCGAGTTCATCAACCGGGTCGACGACGTGGTGGTCTTCCACCCGCTGGATCGCAGCGAGATCCGCAAGATCGTCGACATCCAGATCGACTATCTCAGGAAGCGGCTGGCGGATCGCGAGATCGGGCTCACGCTCACGGATGCGGCCCTGGATGCGCTTGGCGAGGCGGGCTTCGATCCGGTCTACGGGGCCCGGCCGCTCAAGCGGGCCATCCAGCATCGGCTGGAGAACCCGCTGGCGCAGGCGATCCTCAAGGGCGAGTACCTGCCTGGTCAGACCGTGACCATCGACGTGGCCGACGGGGAGTTGGTCCTAGGCAAGGGCTGAGCCCCGGGGCGTATCTCGCCACACGACTCCGATCGGAGGCTTCTCGGGCCACCCACGGCAACTCGCCGCGGGTGGCCTTTTCGGTTAAGGTTCGGGGCGAACCCAGCAAGGAATCCCGCGTGGCTCTCAAGATCATCGAAATCGTCGCGCCGACCAGCGAGATGGCGGCCATTGCCCGCATCGCCGACTCGCACGACGTGGTCGACTGGTGGCGTACCTCGTCGTTCGAGGACGAGCGCTTTTCCACCGAGCTGGTGGTCCGCCCCGACGGTCAGCAGGAGGTGCTGGACGACTTGCAGCGGATACTGGACCGTTGCGACAACGCGCGGATCATGATCTACGGCGTGCAGGCGACCCTGCCGGTGGCGGGCGAGTCCGCCGGCGAAGAAGGTGCCGAGGATGCCCGAACCTCCGAGGCCATGCGCTCCCGCGAGGAGCTCTACGCCGAGGTGTCCAGTGGTGGGACGATCACCTCGACGTACCTGCTCCTCTGCGCTCTGTCGGCCGTCGTTGCCGCGATGGGCATGCTCGAGGACAGCGCGGCGGTGGTGATCGGGGCGATGGTGATCGCGCCGTTGCTGGCGCCGAATCTGGCGCTCGCCCTCGGGACTACCCTCGGAGACACCGAGCTGTCCCGGCGCGCGGTATCGGCCAACTTCGTCGGCCTCGGCCTCTCGGTCGGGCTGGCTCTTGCCATAGGCCTGGTGATCGACCCGGTCACCAATAGCCAGTTGCTCGACCGTACCAACGTCAGCTACCCCGCCATGATCCTGGCGCTCGCCTCCGGGGCGGCAGCGGTTCTGTCGCTCACCTCCGGTGCGGCGGCCGGCCTGGTGGGGGTCATGGTGGCCGTGGCGCTCATGCCGCCGGCGGCTGCCCTGGGGCTGTTCGTGGGCTGGGGGCAGTGGGACAATGCCATCTCGGCCGGCCTGATGCTGGCGATCAACATCGCGGCGATCAACCTGTCGGCCAAGCTGGTCTTCGTGCTCAAGGGCATCACCCCGCGCCAGTGGCCCGATAAGAGTCGGGCGCGCCGGTCACTGCGCTGGTCGTTCACCTTCTGGGGGGTGTCGCTCCTGGTGCTGGCCGTTCTGATCTGGGTGGCCAAGTACTGAATCGTTTGCCCCAGCGTCACCACACACATTATTTGTCGAGGAAGCATCTGCCGTGCAGGATTATCGTCAGGCCTTTGTCCAGTTCGCCGTCGAACACCAGGCGCTGAAATTCGGTGAGTTCACGCTGAAGTCGGGGCGGGTGAGCCCCTATTTCTTCAACGCCGGCTCGTTTGCCGACGGGCGGGCCCTGTCGGCGCTGGGTGGATTCTATGCCGACGCGATTCTCGATGCGGGCATCGAGTTCGACGTGATCTTCGGTCCGGCCTACAAGGGGATTCCTCTGGCGGCGGCGACGGCCATCGCGCTGGCCGAGCGGACGGGCGACGCCGTGCCGTGGTGCTTCAACCGCAAGGAGGCCAAGGTCCACGGCGAGGGTGGGAACCTGGTCGGGGCCCCGCTCAACGGACGCGTGCTGATCGTCGACGACGTCATCACGGCCGGCACCGCCATCCGCGAGTCGCTCGACCTGATCCGGGGAGCCGGTGCCACCCCGGTCGGGGTGGCGGTGATGATGGATCGCCAGGAGCGGGGGAAGGGCGATCTGTCGGCAATCGGCGAGCTCAAGCGGGATCACGATCTCGACGTCATCGCGATCGCGAACCTCGACGGCCTGATCGAGTTCTGTGCCAGCGATGCGAGCCTGGCCGGGTCTGCCGAGGCAATGGCCGAGTACCGGGCCCGCTACGGCGTGACGGGCTGATCGTTCCGGACCCCGCGGGATCCGCGGGAACACGGACAAGAAAAAGCCCCGCTCGACATTGAGCGGGGCTTTTCGTTATGCGAACGCGGCTGTCGCCACCGACACCCGGGCAGGGTGCCGGCCCGGATCAGATCGACTTGATGCGATTGACCAGGGTCGACTTGCGGCGAGCGGCGGTATTGCGCTTGAGAATGCCCTTGGTAACCATCCGGTCAAGGACCGGCTGGGCTGCACGATAAGCTTGCTGCGCCTTGTCCGCATCACCGTCCTTCACGGCCTTGATGACGGCCTTGTAGGCGGTGCGTACCTGCGAGCGCATCGCCATGTTGTGCTGGCGGGCTTTCTCCGCCTGGCGAACGCGCTTTTTGGCTTGAGCGGTATTGGCCACGGGTAAACTCCTCGATTCGGCTTTGAAACTCGATGATCTGATAGAAATATCAATTCAAGGCGCGGGATTATGCCATGTCTGGGCATCGAGTCAAGTCATTGATCCCCTGCCGGTGACCGGAGTACGGGGTAACCGCGCCGGGGGCACCGGGGCCGGGCACTGGGTTATCCTGCCAGTCATGAACGAAGTCGACAAAGCCCGGCAGGACGATTTCCACGTGACAGGGGATTCCCCGGATGCGGGGTGTTCCGGAAGTGCCTGCTGGATGGTGGTGGTGCCCGGTCCCTTTTTCGGCGGCTTCACTTACCATCATGATCACGACACGGTCGGCCCGGCGCCTCGACCGGGGGTACGGGTACGTATTCCCTTCGGACAGTCGGAGCGTGTCGGCGTGATCCTCGAGCCGGTCAGAGACGAGGCGGGGCAGGAAACACGAGCGCTGATCGAGGTGCTCGACCACGAGCCGCTGCTCGACAGCGACACGCTGGCCTGTCTCGTCTGGGCTGCTGCCTACTATCACCATCCGCTGGGTGAGGTGGTCTTCTCGGCCCTGCCTGCCGCCCTGCGAGGCGAGCGCAGCCTGCGGGTGCCGGCGCTGCGCCTGACGGCGGACGGCCGGGTGGCGCTGGAGGAGGGCCGCGTGCGTGGCAGTCGCCAGCAGGACGTGCTGGGGATGCTGGCCACATGCCCCGGCAAGGCCCCGGTGGCGGTGAGCGAACTCCCCGGCGCGAGCGCCCCGGTGCGTCGGCGCCTGGTCGAGCAGGGCTGGGTCGACCTCGACGAGATCACCGCCCCGGCCACGTGGCCGCCTTCGACGGCGGTCGAGACTCCGGTCGGCGATACACCTCCGCCGGTCCTGAACGACGAGCAGCGGGCGGCCGTCACGGCGGTCGAGGAGGCCGGCCGGGTCTTTTCCACGTGGCTGATCGAGGGGGTGACGGGCAGTGGGAAGACGGAGGTGTACCTGGCACTGATCGAGCAGGCGCTGGCTGCTGGTCTGCAGGTGCTGGTGGTGGTCCCGGAGATCTCTCTGACCCCGCAGCTCATCGACCGGTTCGCGCGTCGTTTGACGGTCCGTCCGGCGGTGCTGCACTCGGGGCTCTCCGACGGCGAGCGGATGGCTGCATGGCGAGCGGTGGCAGCCGGCAGCGCGTCGCTGGTCATCGGGACCCGATCGGCAGCCTTCGTGCCGCTGGCGCGGCCCGGACTGATCGTTGTCGACGAGGAACACGATGCGGCCCTGAAGCAGCAGGAGGGCTTTCTCTACCATGCCCGCGACGTGCTCATCTGGCGCGCCCGACAGATGGACATCCCCATCCTGCTCGGATCGGCGACCCCCTCACTGGAGAGCCTGCGCCACGCATGGGAGGGCCGTTACCGTCACCTGACACTCACGCAGCGGGCCAGCGGGGCGCAGATGCCGGCGATCCACTGCCTGGACATCCGCGCCCAGCCCATGGAGGGCGGCATCTCGCCGGCCCTGATGCGAGCCATCGAGCGCCACCTGCTCGACGGCGGCCAGGTCATGCTCTATCTGAACCGACGCGGGTACGCGCCCAGCCTGGTCTGCCATGCCTGCGGGTACGTGGCCGGTTGCCCGCATTGCGATGCCTACCTGACCTGGCATCGCGAGGTCAATCGCCTGCGTTGCCATCACTGCGGGTTCGAGCAGGCGGTGCCCCGCGAATGCCCCTCTTGTCACGCACCCCTGTCGGTGCGGGGCATGGGGACCGAGCAACTCGAGGACGTGCTGGCCGCGCGCTTTCCCGGATTTGGCATCGTGCGCCTGGATCGGGATGCCACGGCGGGGAAGGGGGTGCTCGCTGAGAGCCTGGCGCGGATCGCTCGAGGCGAGGCGCGGCTGGTGGTGGGCACCCAGATGCTGGTCAAGGGGCACGACTTTCCCGGCGTGACCCTGGTTGGCGTGATCAGCGCCGATCAGGCCCTGTTCGCGTCTGATTTCCGCGGCCCCGAGCGCTTTGCGCAGTCCCTGTTGCAGGTGGCAGGTCGCGCGGGGCGGGCCGAGCGCCCCGGCGAGGTGCTCGTTCAGACACATGACCCGGCCCACCCCGTTCTCACCCGGCTGCTGTCCGACGGCTATGCCGCCGTCATGGCCGCCGAGCTGGCGGAGCGTGAGCAGGCCGAGCTGCCGCCCACCCGCTTTGCCGCGCTGGTTCGTGCCGACGCACCGCAGGCGGATGCGGTGCGGGCGTTTCTGACGGAGGTCGCCGGCACGCTGCGCGAAACCCATGGCGAGGCACTTTCCGTCTGGGGGCCGGTTCCGGCGCCGCTGGGGCGCCGGGCCGGCCGGTTCCGGTACCAGTTGCTGATTCTGGCCCGGATTCGCAGCGAGCTCCACCGGGCGCTGTGGCACATCGACGAGAGGGTGGGGTCGCGTCGCCCGGGCCAGCGGATACGCTGGTCGATCGACGTCGACCCGATCGATCTGGCCTGAGCACGCGACTTTCGCCGAGTGCATTACACTGTGGGCAGCCGGCCTGCCCGGGCAACACCATCCTGTTTGGAGAGTAGCGACGTGAAGAAGATCGAAGCGATTATCAAACCGTTCCGGCTGGACGATGTGCGAACGGCGCTGATGGACTTGGGGATCAATGGCCTGACGGCCACCGAGGTCAAGGGCTTCGGCCGCCAGAAGGGTCACACGGAGCTCTACCGTGGCGCGGAGTACGTCGTCGATTTTCTGCCCAAGGTCAAGCTCGAGGTGGTGATCGCCGCCGACCAGGAAGATGCCGTGGTGGACGCGATCGTCAAGGCCGCGTACTCGGGCAAGATCGGCGATGGCAAGATTTTCGTGTCCCCGGTCGAGCGCGCGGTGCGCATCCGCACGAGCGAGGAGAACGAGGACGCGCTCTGAGCGACTGGCCGTTCAGGCCGAGAGTATTCGCGCCACTCGGTAGGGCGCGGGGTCCAGGGCCGGGCTGCGACCGGTGATCAGGTCGGTCAGGAATGTCGCCGTTGCCGGGGCCATGGCCAAGCCGTTGCGATAGCCGCCGGTGTTCACCCACAGGCCCTCGAGGCTCGGGTGTTCGCCGAGGATGGGCACCTCGTCGGAGGAGCCCGGGCGCAGGCCTGCCCAGCGGTGAGTCACCGAGGCCTCGGCGAGATCCGGCCAGCATTCGATCGCCTTGCGGTGGAGTGCTTGCTGGACGGCCATGTCCACGGTCTTGTCGAAGCCGGCGCGCTCGACGGTCGAGCCGACGATGATCGACCCGTCTACGCGGGGAATGAGGTAGACGCCTTCGTCCATCACGATGGTCTCCAAGCGGCTGTTCCCGTGGGGTTCCATCCGCAGCATCTGGCCGCGCACCGGAAAGACGCTATCCTCGCGTGCCTGCGGGATGAGGGGCTCGCTCCACGCGCCCGCGGCCACCACGAGCCGCTCGGCGCGCATTCGGCCAGCCGAGGTCTCGATGCGCTCAAATCGTCCCGCCCGGGCGATCACCTGCTCGCAACGCCGGTTGGCGTGAATCTCGATGCCGTGGGCCTCGGCCGTTTCCCGGAGGGCCTGCAGCAGTCGCGGGTTGCGGACGTTGGCGACCTCCGGCAGAACCAGCGATGCCCGCCCCGCGTCCGGGGAATCCAGCCACTGGTGACGGATGCCATATCGTGCCAGTCGCTCGCCGATCTGTGCGGCACTTTCTTCCGCTCCGACGGGGTCCAGGATCCGCATTCCGGTGACGCGGTGTTCCGGGTCGGTGTCACCTGTCAGTGATTCGATCAGGGCCGGGTAGTCCCGCATGCCACGGGCCGCGAGAGCCAGGACGGCGTCGGGGTAGCGCCAGGCATAGAGCGGGCAGAGGATGCCGCCACCGGCCCAGGAGGCCTCGGTGCCCGGCTGGCTCTGGTCGACGACGGTCACACTCGCCCCCTCGTGACGCAGCGCCAGGGCGGTGGTCAGCCCGGCGATGCCGGCACCGACGACAAGGATGTCGGGGGTAGTCGAATTCACGGCTCGATGTTGGCGCTTCGGCGGGCGATGGGCAAGTGGCGAATCCGGGGCGCCGCGCGGGCCCGATCTGTCGAGTCCGCCCGGTCAGGCAGGAGAAACTGGAGCGGGTGAAGGGAATCGAACCCTCGTCTTAAGCTTGGGAAGCTTCTGCTCTACCATTGAGCTACACCCGCAAAGGTGGGCAGCATTATCGGAGGCTCGTGGGCCAAACGCAAGGGATGGCCCCGCCCGGGATCACTCCAGCGGCGGCAGGCCGCTCTCGTCGTCTGCATTCGTCTTGATGCCGCTGGAGTCGGACGCGGCGGCCTTGAGGTCGTCCTGGCCGCTGCCGAAGCTGATCAGCCATTCCATGTTGCTGCGGCTGTCGGCGTTGGCGAGGGCCTCCTCGCGGGTGATCAGGCCCTTCTTGTGCAGCTGCAGGATGGACAGGTCGAAGGTCATCGTGCCGTTCGACGTGTTCTTCTGCATCGATTCCTTGATGGCATCCACCTCGCCACGCTTGATCAGGTCGGAAACGAGCGGCGTGTTGATCATGATCTCGACGGCCGGCAGCCGGCGGCCGTCGTTGCCAATGATCAGGCGCTGGGAAATGATGGCCTTGAGGTTCAGCGACAGGTCCATCAGGAGCTGGTCGCGGGATTCGGACGGGAAGAAGCGGATGATGCGGTCCAGCGCCTGGTTGGCGTTGGTGGCGTGCAGCGTGCTGATGCACAAGTGGCCGGTGTCGGCGTAGGCCAGCGCGTGCTCCATCGTCGCCCGGTCGCGGACCTCGCCGATCATGATCACGTCGGGTGCTTCCCGCAGGGCTTCCTTCAGTGCCGCGGCGTAGCTGCGGGTGTCCACCCCGACCTCGCGCTGGTTGACCACCGAGCTGCGGTGCTTGAAGGCGAATTCCATCGGATCCTCGATGGTGAGGATGTGTCCGGGGCACGCCTCCGCCCGGTAGTCGATCATGGCGGCTAGCGTGGTGGACTTGCCCGAGCCGGTCGCGCCGACGACCAGGATCAACCCTCGGCGCTCGGCGACCAGGTCCTCGACCACCATCGGCAGGTTGAGCTCGGATGCCCGCGGGATCTGCTCGCGGATATAGCGGATGACGAGTGACCATTCGCCACGCTGCATGAAGACGTTCATGCGGAAACGGCCGATCCCCGGCCGTGACAGCGCTACGTTGAGCTCGAGATTCTCCAGAAACTCGTCGATCTGGTGCTGGTTGAGCACCGAGCGAGCCAGTTCCTCGACCTGGCCGCTACGCAAACGGTCCTTGCCGATGAATCGCATGTCGCCCTGGATCTTGATCGCCGGGGTGGTGCCGGTGCTGAAGTACAGGTCCGAGCCGTCCTTGTCGGACAGCAGCTTGAGGTAGGGTTCGAGGCTCAGTTGGCTCATGTGTCGGGAATCCTTTGGAGAAGGCCGCGTTCCGTCGCGGGGCGAGGGGATCGTTAGTCGGCTTCGACCCGGAGTTCGCTGGACGCGTCGTCATCGCGGCTCTTCGGCAGTCCGCGCTTGCTCTCGAGCTTGATGCGCAGCCGGAGGTCGTTGACCGAGTCGGCCTTGCTGATCGCCTCGTCGTAATCGACCTCGTGGGCTTCGTAGAGGTCGAACAGCGCCTGGTCGAAGGTCTGCATCCCCAGTTCCCGCGAGCGCTTCATCACTTCCTTGATCTCGGAGACGTCGCCCTTGAAGATCAGGTCGCCGATCAGCGGCGTGTTGATGAGCACCTCGACGGCCGGAGCCCGTCCGTCACCGTCCGCCTTGGGCAACAGTCGCTGCGAGACCACCGCCTTGAGGTTGAGCGACAGGTCCATGAGCAGCTGCTGGCGGCGCTCCTCGGGGAAGAAGTTGATGATCCGGTCGAGGGCCTGGTTGGTGTTGTTCGCGTGTAGCGTCGACAGGCAGAGGTGGCCGGTCTCGGCGAAGGCGATGGCGTGATCCATCGTCTCCCGGTCGCGGATCTCGCCGATCAGGATGACATCCGGTGCCTGGCGGAGGGTGTTCTTCAGCGCGGCGCCGAAGGATTCGGTGTCCATGCCGACCTCGCGCTGGGTGACCAGGCAGCCCTTGTGCTTGTGCACGAACTCGATCGGATCCTCGATGGTCACGATGTGCCCGCGCGAGTTCTCGTTGCGGTAATCGAGCATGGCCGCGAGCGAGGTCGACTTGCCCGAACTGGTAGCGCCCACGAAGATGACCAGTCCGCGTGCCGTCATGGCGATGTCGCCCAGCACGGGAGGCAGCTTGAGCTCGGAAAAGTTCGGGATTTCCGAGCGGATCATGCGCAGGACCATGCCCTCGGAACCGCGCTGCATGAAGGCGTTGACCCGGAAGCGGGCCACGCCGGGTAGCGAGATGGCGAAGTTGGACTCGTGGGTCTCCTCGTAGCGGGCGACCTGCTTGTCGGTCATGATCGAGCGGACCAGCATCTGGGTGTTCTCCACCGAGAGCTTCTGGTCGGTCAGGTGGATGACCTTGCCGTCGATCTTGGCCGACGGCGGCGCCCCCACGGTGACGAACAGGTCGGAGGCGTTTCGGTCCACGGCCCGCTTGAGGAGGGCCTGTACATAGTTTGCTGCTTGTTGACGATCCATCGTTTCGGTCTCGGCTTGCCCTTACTGTGGATCGGCCCGACGGGCCGACGACACGACTTACATGAAGTCGTTCTTGTTCTTCGCCCGGCTCCGTGCGAGCGACTTGGACACCATGCCTCGGTTGACCAGGTGCTTGAGGTTCTGGTCGAGAGTCTGCATGCCCTGGGCCTGACCGGTCTGAATCGCGGAGTACATCTGGGCGATCTTGTTCTCCCGGATAAGGTTCCGGATGGCCGGCGTGCCCAGCATGATCTCGTGGGCCGCGATACGCCCGCCGTCGATCTTCTTGAGCAGGGTCTGCGAGATGACTGCCCGCAGGGATTCGGAGAGCATTGCGCGGACCATGTCCTTCTCCGCCGAGGGGAACACGTCGATGACCCGGTCGATGGTCTTGGCCGCAGAGTTGGTGTGCAGCGTACCGAAGACCAGGTGGCCGGTCTCGGCGGCCGTCAACGCCAGGCGGATGGTCTCCAGGTCACGCAGCTCGCCGACCAGGACCACGTCCGGGTCCTCCCGCAACGCTGAGCGCAGGGCGGCGTTGAAGCTGTGCGTGTCGCGGTGGACCTCACGCTGGTTGATCAGGCACTTCTTCGACTCGTGGACGAATTCGATCGGATCCTCCACGGTCAGGATGTGGTCGTTGCGATGATCGTTGACGTAGTCGATCATCGCCGCGAGCGTGGTCGACTTGCCCGAGCCCGTCGGGCCGGTGACCAGCACGATGCCGTTGGGATAGTCGCACAGGTCCTTGAACACCGCCGGCGCATCCAGCTGCTCGAGCGTCAGGACCTTGCTCGGGATGGTGCGGAAGACCGCACTCGCACCGCGGTTCTGGTTGAATGCGTTGACCCGGAAGCGAGCGTGCCCGCGCAGTTCGAAGGAGAAGTCGACCTCGAGGTTATCCTCGTACTCCTTGCGCTGCCGGTCGTTCATGATGTCGTACACCATGGAATGGACCTGCTTGTGGTCCATCACCGGCACGTTGACCTTGCGGATGTCGCCATCGATGCGCACCCGGGGCTGTTCGCCCGCCGAAAGGTGCAGGTCCGACGCGCCGTTCTTGACGGTGAACATCAGGAGGGAGTCGATATCTCGGGATTCGGCCATGCGATCGTCCTTTCGGGGAGGTGTGTCTCCCGGTTCAAGTCCATTGGTGATGCCGTCTGCAGGCCGGGAGCTTCCGGGTGTCGGGCACGGCCTGACGGTGCCGTGACAAGGTAAAACGAACGCGAGCAAGGTGCAAGATGGGAAATCGAGAAAGCGCATATCACGGGATCGTCGAGCGGATCCGGGACGCCGAGGCCGAGCGCGAGGCGCGGACCGGCGAGCATCGCCCGGTACGGCTGGTGGCGGTGAGCAAGCGCCAGTCGGTCGAGGCCATCGCCGACCTGGCCGACCTGGGCCAGCGGGACGTCGGCGAGAACTACCTGCAGGAGGCCCTGGAGAAGCAGGAGGCGCTGGCGGGCAGGGACCTGGTGTGGCATTTCATCGGCCCGATACAGTCGAACAAGACGCGGGCGATCGCGGCGCACTTCGACTGGGTCCACAGCGTCGATCGAGTAAAGCTGGTGCGCCGTCTGGGCGAGCAGCGCGACCCGGAACTGGGCCCGCTGAACGTGCTGATCCAGGTCAACGTCGACGGCGAGGCAAGCAAGTCCGGCGCGGAGCCGGCGGATGTCCCAGCCATCGCGGCCGTCTGTGCCGACTACCCGGCGCTGTGCCTGCGGGGGCTGATGTGCATCCCCCGCCCGGGCAACATGGCCGCCTTCCGGCAACTGGCCGAGATCAACGCCTCGCTGCCGTCGCCCCTGCCGGACCTGTCGATGGGCATGAGCGGCGACTTCGAAGCGGCCATTGCCGAGGGGGCGACGATCGTGCGGGTCGGAACGGCGCTGTTCGGCGCCCGCGAATGACCGGTCCGACTGGCCTTGAACGCCCGTCCACCCGCAACGGGGGGCGATTCGTGTTATTTTCACGGTCTGTCCGGCGGAGTCCGATTCGCTCGGATCGTGCCGGTCCCGTACCGACTGTCCATCAACCAGACGGCAGGTGAGAAAATGAACGCCACGCGAATTGCCTTTATCGGCGGCGGCAACATGGCCGCGGCCCTCATCGGCGGCATGTTGCAGAATGCGCCGGCCGGTGCCCGGCCGTCGATCGTCGTTTCCGAACCGGACGACGAGCGTCGACGCGGTCTGGCCGAGCGTCTCGATATCGAGACCACGGCCGACAACGCCGCGGCGCTGGCTGGGGCTCAGCTGGTCGTGCTGGCGGTCAAGCCTCAGATGATGCAGGCCGTGGCCGAGGATCTCGCCCCGCATGTCGCCGCCGGCCAGCTGGTGGTGTCCATCGCCGCCGGCATTCCCGTCAGCGCGCTGCAGGCGTGGCTGGACGGTCACCGGGCGGTCGTCCGGGCCATGCCCAACACTCCCTCGATGGTCGGCTGCGGTGCCACGGGCCTGTTCGCTGCCGAGGGGGTCAGTGCCGAGCAGCGTAGCGATGCCGAGTCGCTGATGCGCGCCGTGGGCGTGGTCCAGTGGCTCGAAGAGGAGTCGCAGATCGACGAGATCACCGCGCTGTCCGGCAGTGGCCCGGCCTACGTGTTCTACCTGATGGAATCCATGCAGGCGGCGGCCGAGGAGCTGGGCATGGAGCCCGCGGTGGCCCGCTTGCTGACGCTCGAGACGGTCTATGGCGCGGCCAAGCTTGCGCTGGCCGCCGACGAGTCGCCCGCCGAGCTGCGCCGTCGGGTCAGCTCGCCGGGCGGGACCACCGAGCGGGCCATCCGCGAACTGGACGAATCCGGCGTGCGCGAGGCGTTCGGCCGGGCCGTTCGCGCCTCTCGCGACCGCAGCCGGGAGCTGGCCGCCAAGATGGGCGAGAGCGGGCAGTCCTGATGGCAGTGCGAAACGACAACACCGGGAGTGGTGATCAATGAACGGTAGTTTCGGGGACCCGGGCGTCTTCCTGGTCCGGGTGCTTTTCGAACTGGTGGCCTTCGTCGCCTTTGCTCGCTATTTCCTGCAACTGTTCCGGGCGAATTTCTTCAACCCGGTGACGCAGGCAATCGTCAAGATCACCGACCCGGTTCTCAACCCGCTGCGCACGATCATCAAGCCGGTCGGAAGGCACGACATTGCCTCGCTGGTGTTCGCGCTGCTGACGGTGTTTCTGATGGTCTGGGCGATCACCGCGATGCGCGGGGTGGGGCTGAACGGCACCGGCCTGTTCATCGGCACGCTCTACTTCGCGTTCCTCACCGTGACCAACCTGTTCTTCTGGACGGTGCTGCTGCGGGCGGTCGCCTCCTGGCTGGGCAACGAGCGCTCCCCGGGCGTGGCCTTTCTCTCGGATTTGACCGACCCTGTGGTCGAGCCCGTCCGCCGCGTGATCCCGCCCATCGGCGGGATCGACCTGTCGCCGCTGGCCGTGCTGCTGATCATCCAGGTCGCCCAGATGGTGGTCGGCAACCTGCTGATGGGCTGAACGCCAAGAG
Source organism: Guyparkeria sp. (assembly GCF_041687595.1). Lineage (NCBI taxonomy): Bacteria > Pseudomonadati > Pseudomonadota > Gammaproteobacteria > Chromatiales > Thioalkalibacteraceae > Guyparkeria > Guyparkeria sp. The sequence goes on from NZ_JAWLBP010000022.1 coordinate 29,356, forward strand.
GACGTTGATGAGCGAATCCACCGCAAAGAATCCGTCGGTCGACGGCACGACGCACCAGCCGGGTTCGGTCGGGTTGGTCGAGCCGCAGACCGCGCACATCGACACGCCCCTGCTGCTCGACTGCGGTCGCCGGATCGAGGAATACGAACTGGTCTACGAGACCTACGGCGAGCTCAACGAGCGGGCCGACAATGCCGTGCTGATCTGCCACGCGCTGTCGGGCGACCATCACGCCGCCGGCCGGCACCGCCCCGAGGACCGCAAGCCGGGCTGGTGGGATACCGCCATCGGCCCGGGCAAGCCGATCGACACCGATCGGTTCTTCGTCGTCTGCGTGAACAACCTGGGCGGCTGCAAGGGCTCGACCGGGCCGTTGTCGGAGAACCCCGAGACCGGTCGTCCCTACGGCCCGGACTTCCCCATCCTCACGGTGCGCGACTGGGTCAACAGCCAGCACGCGCTGATGCGCCGGCTCGGGATTTCCCGTTGGGCGGCGGTCGCCGGCGGCAGCCTCGGCGGCATGCAGGTGATGCAGTGGGCGATCAGCTACCCCGAGGCGGTCGCCCACGCGGTCGTGATCGCCGCGGCGCCGAAGCTCTCGGCGCAGAACATCGCCTTCAACGAGGTGGCGCGCCAGGCGATCATCACC